>CAYWKR010000263.1:0-3717 GCA_964458785.1 uncultured Bifidobacterium sp.
ATTGCAAAAGCACCGGAGCTGGGATATTCACCGCAATTTTTCTTAAAGGCTACCTGAGGAACGGCATGTAATACGTTCCATTGCTGTACAAGCGATTGTTCGTATTTGATTTCTTCTCCGCAACCCATCAATACCAGATCCAGATCATTTACCTGAAGTTGATTTCGTTGCAGAAAATTATTTAACTGCTGGTCTGCATCCGATGCATTTCCCAGATACAGATCACGGCAAACGGCATAACTTTCCGGCTTTGGTTTCGGTGAAACAACAAACAGATGGGCTCCTTCACCCCGGGCAATTTCATCCTGTGCGGGATACAGCGATTCGAACCGTTGCAGAATATCAAATGTATCGTTGGTAAGTTCATCGGCGCCTCCGGTCAAGGCCGTTTCATGATCGGGTAAGGTATGAAAGAGTTCGAACAGGGCCGATTCAAAACTATGCCCCCGTTGTACATAAGTCATATTTTCTCCGGTGCATTTTAAATGAAGTGCTATCTGACCGGCAATGGTATTATGGGTAGATTGTACAAAAGCGGTAGGGGTGAGCATTTCCTCATCCTGTTCCAGCATTTTAGCCAGAAAGAGAGTAGTGTCCTGTACACATCCATAAGCTGTTCCGAGATGAATCCGGTCAGGCTGTGTAATACCTGCATCCTGAAGCGCCTGTATGGCACTACCCAGTCCCATTCGTATTATTCTGCTCATCCGACGTAATTGCATGGGTGGAATCCATTGCTGATAAGCTGGTTCTATCGCAGTCAGTCGACAGGTTCCCGCATGGGAGGGTGCTTCTGCCACTTGTGCGACAGGCAGGTAAGGCCCAATGCTTCCGATGCCATGTATATACAATGCCATATTATGATTTGCTGAAAATAAGTGAACTGCAATTTCCGCCAAATCCGAATGAATTACTCATTACATGTTTCAATTGCGGAAGTACTGCAAAATCAGTCAGGGGATTACATTTTAAATCCTTCATCGGGGTTTGAATGCGTAGACAGGGATATGCCAGTCCTTCCTGAAGGGCCAGTAGCGAATACACGGCTTCCAAAGCGCCGCAGGCTCCAAGTGTATGTCCGGTATAGGCCTTGGTAGAACTAAGCGGAGGAATAGCATCACCAAATAAGCGTTCAATGGCAATTCCCTCACTGGAATCGTTATTGGCTGTTCCGGTACCATGTGCATTAATATAGCCGATATCGGATATCGTTAAATTACCTTGTTTGAGGGCATTGCTCATGGCCAGAAAATTTCCATTCCCATCGGCACTGGAAGCGGTTTGGTGAAATGCATCATTGGCATTGGCAAATCCACTAAGCGTACCATAACAGGTGAGGTGGTGATATTGTTCATAAAAACGATCCGAGACCAGAACCAGATAGGCAGCTCCTTCCCCCAGATTCAGGCCTTTTCTGTTTTCATCGAAAGGCTTGCAAGGTTCCTGATCTACTATCATCAGGGTATTAAATCCATTAAGTGTAAAACGGCAAAGGGCATCGGCACCGCCTGCCAGCACTACATCCAATACACCATGTTGTATCAGTCTGGCTGCCAGCATCAGCGCATTGGCCGAGGAAGAACAGGCTGTGTTCAGGGTAGTATGATAGCCTTTGAACCCTAATACTGATGAAGTATATGTGGTTATACTTCCACATTCATGAAACCGGATCTGACTCAACTTCCCCATGGAATGGTCGTGCCGGAAGGCATCATAGAATTTTTCCGTCAAATCCATACCTCCGATGGTATTTCCGGAAATGAAACCGGTTTTAAAACCGGCAGTTTCGATCTCCTGAACTGTGGGCAATCCCTGCAATGCTTCACGGGCCGCCAGGGTGCTCAGGTAAATCGTTCGGGGCAGGTCATCGGGAAGATTGGTTTTTTCGGCCAGAGCCTTATTGGTGTATCTGATCTCACCACATGGAAATTGTCGGGCATACCGCGTTTGAAGAATTTCCGGATAAGCAATTCCATGTTGTCTGGTTTTCAGCGACTGAAAATTTTCATTCACATTCATACCAATGGCCGACAGGGCTCCCATTCCAACTATCCGAACCGGGCGATTGTGTAATTCCGTTGTCGTACTCATGCGTTAACCTTAGTGGGGATGGTTTGATGCCATGTACCCCGGTGCAAAAGTGAATATCTTTTTCCATTCTTCCTCCGATATCATCTCTATGCGATCTTCCTTTCTGATCAGCGACATATATAAAAAATCATGGCCTTCTCCGGGTTCTATACAGGCATAAAGAAATTCATCCAGCAGATCAGATTTAAAAATTGAGTTTGCATAAGTCGGTATGGGATTTGAATGATGATCGTCGCAAACAAAGAATGTATTCTCTCCTTTCCAGCCCAGATAAATAGCCAATTCTCCCATCACAATATTAGGCAAGGTATAAACAAACAAGGCCGGACTGGGAATACTCTGCATCGATTGAAGATAGGCCTTATCGGCAAGTGCTGAAGCCGAGGCATTGTAAAATAACATACCCGATCGGAATGGATCCGGACGAGGTGTATTGTATTGCTTTACCAAAAGATAGGCGGCCAGAATACCGAGTTTGCCCATTCGGTCCATTTTAAAAAACTTAGGATATTTTATATCCAGGGCATGATAGGCATCCTGTAAAAAATCAGCAGCCATACCGGTATGTGTATAGATGCAAATACCGTTCTGAACAATCTGTTCACGTTCAATCTGCACCCATGGAATGGCTGGTCTTTCAACAGGGTACATTCAGGATCCCTGGGTTTCGCGAATGAAGTGGGCCAGCGTTTTAACCTGTTTGCTGTGGTTCCTGACAAAGGGATTGGTATCGTCCCACACATAACCTGCCAGCACCGAACAGATTTGCTTCCGCATATCTTCATTTTGATTTTTTGCAAAAAAGATGGTATGTAAGTCCCCATCGTACCAACCCATAACAAAGGTGCGGAATACATTAACGCCCTGCATACAGGGTTGCATATATTCAGTTTCCCAGTCCACCGCTTCTCCTTTCAGTTTTTTAAGTACCAGATGTGCAGCATTCTGTGCCGATACACTGGCAAGGGTTACCCCACTGGAGAACATAGGGTCCAGAAACTCAGTTACATTTCCGGTTAATACAAATCCATTTCCATAAAACTTATCGGTGGTAGCACTCCAGCCTTTGAGTTCTCTGGGTTCAAAAACCATTTCACAATCGCCAAAGCGTTCCTTCAGCTCGTCGTGCGATTGCACCAGAAATTGCATTCGTTCGTGAAGGGTGCCAGTCAGGTTTGAAAAGAATTCAGGGAAACCTACAAATCCCAGTGATGTTACGCCGTTGCTGAAGGGAATACACCAAACCCAGGTGGTAGAATTATATACATAAATGGTGATACGATTCGGTTCCTGTGCCACTCGATCCCGGTTTTTATCTACATAATGAACAAAGAGCGATTCACGGGTTGGCAGCATACTGTCGCGTTCCAGTCCGAATAATTTCGGTATCACCCGTCCATATCCGCTACCATCAATAATAAAACGGGCATGAATTTTTTCTTCGGTACCATCTGTTTTCCGCACGGTGGTAACAGATGATTCGTCGTCATGAATTTGTACATCGGTTACTTCCGTTTCGTAATCGATCTGGATTCCCATCTTTTCACATTCATCGGCCAGGGTTTTATCAAAATCGGCCCGGGGAACCTGCCAGGTCCAGTCGTATTTGCCTGAATATTTTTCATT
>CAYWKR010000264.1:0-3683 GCA_964458785.1 uncultured Bifidobacterium sp.
CATTCATCGAACGGGATGAACCACCCAAAACAAATCCGCCATCACTGCATTGTTGTAAGGTGGAAAGGTTTTCATTGTCGCTGCCACCAAATACTTTATCCCACAGCTTATGACCTGTTGCATCGATTTTGACAATCCAGAAATCATGCGAAAAATTCACGGGATCACGGTTAGGTTGTGTTTTATCGCCATCTACTTCCGAATTGGAAGAACCGCCCAAAAGATATCCGCCATCGCTGGTTTGCTGAATGGCCAGTAATCGTTCATCGTAGGTAGCACCCAGATTCAAATCCCACTGTTTCAGTCCGTCTTCATCAATTTTCAATACCCAGAAATCGTAACCTCCTTTGGTGCCCATGGTTTTGTCGCCACTGCTGTCGGAAGCTGAGAAACCTCCCAGTATATATCCTTTGTCGCTGGTTTGTTTAAAGCATGTAACAAAATCAATTTCATTTCCACCATAACGGTAATCCCATTTTTTTATCAACGGGTGCTGGGCATGAAGGGACGTGATGCCCGAGAGCAGAATGAGTATGTAAAGAATTCGATTCATAACAGGTGGTTTTTGTTGTAGTATTTCGAATATAAAGAGTTAAAGTGATTTCAGAAAAAACAGCAAGGCTTCGCGGTCAGCTTTGCTGAGTTGTTTTACAAAGTCGGTTGAAGTTTTAGCTTCTCCGTCATGCCACATCACTGCTTCCAGCATGCTGCGGGCTCTTCCGTCGTGCAGGTAATAGCCGGGATAATTTACTTTTTCAATAAGACCAAGTCCCCACAAGGGTTTGGTGCGCCATTCCCTTCCATCGGCCTGATAATCATCGCGATGGTCGGCTAATCCTTCACCCATATCATGCAGAAGCAAATCGCTGTATGGATGAATCCGCTGATGACTCAACGCAGGGAAACCGACATCCACCCGGGTATAAAAGGTACTTGTATGGCATTTCTCACATCCGGCTTCCAGAAATAATTTTTCGCCACGTTGTGCTTTGCTATCCGATACCAGTCGCCGCGAAGGAACTTGTAGGGTGCGCACATAAAATACGGCAGCATCTAAAATTTCGGCAGAAAGTTCCGGATCATCACTCAGTCCATCCATTTGCGTTTGCCCCTGTATGGTCTCCTCCGGGAATACCGGATTGGTAATACCCATATCATGATTATAGGCGGCAGCCACCTGCGTATGTAAAGTAGCCGTATTGCATTTCAATCCAAAACGGCCTAACATATTTTTTTTCTGATGCGGATCCCAGACCCAATTGGCTTTCCCACTGATACCATCCTGATTCTGATCGGTTGCATCGGCATGCAGCAGTATGTCACTTTCAGGTATTGCATCCAGTAACCCTAATCCAAATACCGGTGGTGCCAGACGGGGTGATAGAAGATAGCCGCTTTGTGGCAGATACATGTTTAGCAGGGAATACGAAGGAGTGCGCAACTCATAGGAACCTCCATCCGGTAACGTATAGGTTTGAGTAGAATAGGAAATAGAAATGGTGGCTTCCGGTATTTTTCCGAAAATGGCTTTGTCCTGAACCTGTGTGCCATATCCGCTGAATGCCAGTGGCCCTCCGTGAGCATCGGTTCCCGGACTGCTGATACGAATGAGGAGTCCCGATTGTGGGTCGCCTGCCGTGGGAACCCCAATGCCATCATTATGGTGACACGAAACACAGGATACATTATTGAATGCGGGGCCGAGGCCGTTATTTACCATGGAGGGTGCTGCCACAAAGGTTTGTTCAAAGGCTGCATCGCCCAGCATGTGCTGATCGAATTGTTCGCTACTCAGTCCTTCAAACGGAATGGAAAAGGCCTGCGACGTATTATCGAAATTTGTTTGCCGGCCACCACTCAGTTGTGCATCATATTCCTCTTCCGGAAATACACCGGGTTTACGGCAATTGGAGAAGATACCTATACCGAGAACAAGAAGTACTATGATGCCATGGATTTTCATTCCTGGTATTTTAATCGTTGATATGGGTTTGAATAAAATTGTTTAACAAATTCAACGATCCTTCGAGTGTGCTAATGGCATTTTGTGCCTGCTGAATCGAACCTACCTGTGTAAAAATCGCTTCACCAAAATTACTATGGATGGGAGCAAGGGCTGCAAGAGCTGCATCGATATGGGATGCTATGGTTTGATCGAGTGAAAGATCATAAGAAGCAACGAGATCATGTAAGCTGGTTCCGGTAGTGAGGTATTGACAGAAATATGCATTGCGTATACCCCGTATATTATTGGTAAAATCTTCGGTGGCATTGTGTGCATATTGCGATTCAACCAAAGTAGAATCGTGAGCCGACAAGGGATCCTGCATTTTACCATTGGCGACTTCGTTGCATATACTGGCCATGGCTGTTACAATGGCAATAAAAGCATCTTTTCGGGTGCTGAAATGGGTACTGCCATTTCCTGCGGTAATGAGTTGTTCGGTAAAGTTTCCGGGTTGACTCACGTCCCAGCTATTTCGTAAATCAGTAGTGCTGTTGTATAAACTTTCCGAAAGCGACAGGATATACTGCAGTTGACGGGGAGTTAGTTGAGCTGCTGTTTTGGACCCACCCACGCCAAATAAAATATATTCAATTGGATGATACCCTTTCAATGAATAGGGGAGGGCATTGATATCGTTCAGTGTGAGTGGATTACTACTGGCTAAAAGAGAATCCAGTTCAACCGTACTCACCGGCCAGGTATCCGTTGCCGGGTCGTAATTAAAATCTTCCACCGGTCCGAAGAGAAAGGCTTCACATTGTTCCCAGGGTACTCGAACTGCTCTCCAGGCATCCTGAGCCTGCAATAAGTTTGCATCATTGGGGGTACTGTGAAGTTGTTGAATAGCCCCAAAAAGTGCCTGTGCTTTGTTTTGAATGTCCTGATAATTTGGATTCACCAACACATGAGCAAAATCGGTTAATACATCCTGCTCACTGACCTTGATAATTACCGGTGGTTCTTTTGTCTTCTTGTTACATCCTGAAATAAAGAATGCAGATACCAAAAGGGTGAGCGCTATGTAAATTCTGTTCATTGAAAGTTGGTATTAGAATGAGGTTTGCGATTTTATAAACCGTGTATGATATGCTTTACCTGCACCTTTCAGGGTGATGAAATATATTCCTGACGGCCAATCAGCCAGCAGGATGTCTGTTTCTTTATGGTTTGTAAAATTTCCAGACTGAAGAATATGGCCTGTTATATCCTGTATACTATACCGGGTAAATTCGTCAGACAGGGAAAGAAAATACAAATGATCCGTGACTGGATTGGGATACATGACTACTTCAGACTGAATTTCGCTTTCTTCTACTGAAAGAGGTGTACTGAGTTTATATAATTCCATTTGCAGGGTATCGTAATAAGCTGGAAGCAGAAGTAACTCAAAGGCAGTGGTTAACTGTGAAAAAGCATCGATATCATTATCGGTACAGGCATTCATCAGAGGATTAGCTGGTGCGATCAAACTGCAGTTTCCGGAGAGGTCTTCGTACTGAAATAACTGATAGCCATCGGTAGAATTGGCTGTGGCTACAAAATACAACCGGTCGTGATACACTTTATAATTTAATGGATAACTGTCGCCAATGCCCGACCGGAGATCATACGCCAAATGCGTGCCGGTATCAGTTCCATCGGTTGACCAGACTTCCTGTCCGTTGATTCCATCATT
>CAYWKR010000265.1:0-3683 GCA_964458785.1 uncultured Bifidobacterium sp.
TTATTGGAATTACATAAAGGCCCGAAATCATCATTCGAGATCAAATGGTTACCGGTCGAATCTAATATGTGGATATAGGTGTCAAAACCTGAAGAACAGGAACTAATGATCAGGGTATCTGTACAAGGCCCCGTTTTGAACCGATAAAAAATATCCGGTGAAGGTTGGTCTTCAGGGCCTGAATATGTGCTGGTGTATCCCGAACCGGCTGCGGTAGTTGCCAACACGGTTGCTGGTAAATTCAATGGGATAGCATTGTTGAACTGGTCTCCAGGCATCAGGCCAACAAGGATTGAAACAAACGGTGAATAAACATCAGCACAGGACGTTCCCGGAAGATACGACCGAACCCTGAGCTGATACGTTCCGGGCAGGTAGGAATACGTGAATGTGCTTGAATTGGAATTGGGAATCGGATTCCAGGTGGATCCGTTATCCGAAGAAATTTCCCACTGAAAGGATGTAGCGTTACTTCCATTCAGAAGAAAGGAAACAGCGGTTCCTGCAATTCCTGTGGAAGGCCCTGAAACAGTGCCTGCGTTCAGTGAAACAGAACAGGTACTGGTTACTTCTATGCTGATATCATCCAGATGAAGATCCCAGTTTCCGAGTAGGCTGGCCGCCTTGAACCCGATAAAATACTGACCTGAAACCGTAGGTTGGATCAATGCACTGATTCCTTCTACATAAGTAGTATTCGTGATAGATGAATTTGAAAAAAGTAATTGATTCATGGTCGTATGATGGGCTGAATTCCCCCAATATAATTCCAGTTGTTCGGGATAAGCCGATGATTCGGACCGATACCAGAAATGGACACGATACGACAAACCAGCCACCAGTTGTAAAGGTGGACTATACACAAAATCGTTGGCATTATTTGTATAGCTAAAGGAATACCGAAGATGATTGGGTGCCGAGCGGGATGTATTGGAACTACTGAACCATGTAAAGCCATCGGAATTTACGTCTTCCACCGTCCAGCCACAAGGTAATGTGGCTATTGAATCGAAGGACTCATTCCATGGAAAATTAATAATGGTAGCATTCTGGTAATATACTTTAATGGCTTGCGAATAGGTTGTATTTCCGCACGTCATCCGGCACCGGAACCAGGTAGTTTGTGAAACCCAGGAAGTACAATTTGTACTTTGTGCCAACGGAATATCATTCCATTGCAAACTATCGGTACTATTCTGCCATTGAAGATTCAATCCCTGAGAGAAGACAGAACCATTTAATGAGAGTGAAATGAATTGCGGACTGCAAACCAGAAGCGGGGAGGCGAGTGTAGTAACATTCACCGGAGCCTGCACACAGGTAGACGGATTGGCAAGGTTAACCGCAGCAGCGGCATGTACTCGGCCATACCCTAATTCATTACTCCACGATCCATTGGGTTGACCAGCCACGCCCAACTGGTAAACATACGAACCGGATTTCTCGCAACTCAGTTCCAGTATTTGTCGAGCCTGCTGCATAGTGAGTGAAGGTTGAACAGAATAAATTAAGGCCAGCACACCAGCAACCATGGGTGCCGCGGCAGAAGTCCCATTGAAGGTGCTATAATAATTTGTATTGGTGAAACCGGTATTTCCCTGCAAATCGCACGTGTAGATTTTTACACCCGGCGCCGAAACATCGGTACCCGAACCATAATTCGATCCCCACCAATTTTCACCATCACACGAGTTGGTGCTTTTACGTTCATTACACATACTCATGGCTGTTACCGAGATAACATTTTCCAATGTAGCAGGGTAACTCACCGGACCATTGTCGTTACCGGCCGAAAAAACCACCGCACATCCTTTTCCTCCCCGGCCAAGGGTGGTGGCACGATTCAGGGCTTCGTTAACCAGAACTGAATTCACACCTCCGCTCCATGAATTACTTAGAATATCGGCTTGCCCCTGATTCCATGCCCAGTCGATACAATTGGTGATCCAGCTATATGCCGTGATCCAACTGCCATTGGTACTATAGGCAATCCGGACGGGAATAATTTTAGTATTGGGAGCAACCCCACTGATACCCGTATTGTTATTTTGAACAGCAGCTACAATTCCGGCACAGCAAGTTCCATGGGCATCGTTCCCTGTGGCGGCCCCCTGCGTTCCTAAACCGGTGCCATCAAAACCTCCAATCATATTGGCCTGTAAATCCGGATGGAGGGTATCTACACCGGAATCGAGTATGGCGGTACGAATTTGATTATTGCCAGTTGTAACAGTCCATGCAGCTTCAGCATGGATATCGGCATTGGGAATACCATTGTATTGTATGGCGGTGCCCGTATTTTTTAAGGCCCATTGGTACGAATAGAAGGGATCGTTCGGACTATCCGGAGTGTACAGCATCATCCAGTCGGGTTCTGCATATTCAATACCATCGGTTTGTTTCAGTTTCCCGGCGAAGGAAAGGTTTTGTTCAGCCACTTTACAATCGGTTTCCAGTAAATAGACCAAAGAATCATATGGATAGGATTGTATAGAAAGAATATGCTCGTTGGCTTTTGCGATAGCTAAGCAGGAAGCTACTCTTCCGGCCTGAAATTTTACGATGATACGATTGGAAATAATATGTCGGACACGAGCGGAAAATGAATACAGCGGACTCATCCAACGCAGATCCGGGTCGCCGGAAAATTTTTTCAGTACTGAATCCATGGATGCTCCTTGTTGCAGGGTGAGTATATGCAACCCCTGTTGTAAATCTACACCTGAAATCCCGGAACTTTTTATATCATGTTGACCATTCAACCAGCGAAGTTGCTTTTCCACCGGAACGTTTTTCTTAAACTGAATGGCTATGCGATTCGGCTCCGGAGAAAAAGGCGTGTCTTGGTGCTGGGCCTGAAGCGTTTGGGTTAGCATCAGCATGAATACAGCCAGACTAAAACGGATACCTTTCCATAAAACGCTTGATAGCTGCATGTTTGAACAAGAATTTATTTTTTGTTCATTCACCTTTTCCAGATGTTTGTTAACCTCAATTTTCTTGATACCACCTAGTGAACTTGTTTACTTTGTATTCGAAATTGAATGTCAAAGTTCGTGGTTTCTTTGTTGTAAATGTTTAATAGTTTTTTGTTCTTTTATGTGTAAAAAGAGGTTGCTTAAAAAGGGCAACCTTTTTTTGTATCAGGGCATGTACCTTTGGGCCCCATAATTAACAGAATGAGCGAAGAAAAAGGCAGACAAACGGATTCCGGAATTGAAATTAAAAAAGTGTATACCGGACCCGTAGCAGACCCGGGATTACCCGGACAATTTCCATTTACTCGGGGTATTCATGAGGGGATGTATCGGAGCAAGCCCTGGACTATCCGTCAATATGCAGGATTTAGTACAGCTGAAGCATCCAATGAACGATATCATTTTCTGTTAAAACAGGGAGTGACCGGATTGAGTGTGGCTTTTGATTTGCCTACTCAAATCGGGTATGATAGCGATGATGTTATGGCTTCTGGTGAAGTGGGCAAGGTAGGCGTGGCCATCGATACCCTGGAAGATATGGAACGACTCTTTCGGGGGATTTCACTGGAGCAAGTGAGTACATCGATGACGATTAATGCCACCGGTTTTATTTTACTGGCATTTTATATAGCACTGGCTAAAAAGCAAGGAGCAGATCTGAAAAAAATCAGCGGAACCATTCAAAACGATATTCTGAAGGAATAT
>CAYWKR010000266.1:0-3681 GCA_964458785.1 uncultured Bifidobacterium sp.
TTATTAATATCGCGGATTTCTTTTTTCAAACTTTTATCCCGCGAACGCCGGTCGTTTTCAATATAGGTATCCTGAACATGCTGCAATAACTGATGCGACAATTCATGACTCAATAAAAATGCCAGCTCGGCTTCATTATGCAATAATTCGAGCAGGGCGATGTTCACATACAGTCGGTTATCGCCCAGATTAAACGCATTGGGCACCAGATAGCGTGTACAAACCACCTGATATTTATCTTTCAGTTGATTGGCCCTGACAATAGTATCCAATACCTTTTGTAGGTATGTGGTCATAAAGGGTTCTTCTATATACTGCTTGTCTTTCGAACCATTGGCATAAGCCACCTGCAACTGATACAGGTATTGCTTATACTTTTTTATAGTGGTTGCATCATCGGTATGAAATTTTACATTCAACTTTTTATAGAATGCACTTTCACCGGGTTTGAATCCTGAACTACTGTATTTCAATGGAGTGTAGTCGCTCTCAAACTGTGCGTAACCAGACCCGGCTGCGCAAAACAGAAGCAATACACTGCAGATAATTTTATTGATTACCATCCGATATTATCGCGGTTACGACGCCACTTATTTAAAAATGAATAAAACAATCCGAATCGAGCTATACCGGTTACGGCTCCGGCTTCTGCCGAAAATCCGACGTTTCCGGCTATAAGAAATTTTAATCCTAACCCAGCATCCAGCGACCAGGGTGAAAATCCGTTATATGTTGTTCCCGGTGTTTGCTGTATATCCATCACATTTAATACATACGCATCGCTTGTGCTATACCTGTTCTTTCTCATTCGAATGCCTGCACCGGCAAAAAGATAGAATAAGGACCGGGGGCGCTGAACTATATATCGTATACCACGTAATTGAATAGCCATCCGATACCCCTTATTGGATAAGCTGGAGGTATCCTTTGCGCCAGTCCGGGTTTCACTCATGTTGTATCCGAAATAATTTAGTCCAATACCCACCGTGGTAAAATCACTGGTAGCTAAATCAAAACTTGCACTCAACGGATTGGTGTATTTTATCGAATAGTTGTATTGGTAGCTTCCGGCATCCTCCGATTCAACCCGCTGCATATAACTATTGAGCACACTACGCTCGATATTGGTTATTCCGTATGAAATGGTCAGTATTTTATTTCCTTTCGCCATCAGGCATTCCTGTGCCTTCGAAACGGGCGACAAGAACAGAAAGCATAAAAGCGCGGAATTAAAAAGTAGCTTTGCCTTCATATTTATCGCCAATGGTATTGGTGTATTTATAATAAATGTAGCCGGTATATTTATTGAACAAGTCGGACCGGTAATAAACTTTTCCATACCCCGACACCTGTGTACTGATTAAATTCTGGAGAGGAATAGTCAAGGCACCGGTGGAACTGTCGATTACTACCTTCATATTGGAAAAGAGTGTGGAAGGTCCCCGGATTCCCATCTGAGAAAAAAAGAATTCATACGGATTTGAAGCTCCTACAGTACTCACCTGGGCATCATACATGAAGATATAATACGTATTCATCGAATCGAAAGGATCATCATTCAGGGTGTCGTTTACATGAAAAGTTTTTCCCAAGAGGTTACTGGCCTGAAAATGCACAACTTCTACAGTTTGCCTGAATTCCTTTATTACCGAATTCCGACCCTGTGCCCAGAAAGCAACCTGATAGCTCCCCGGACCGGCCTGCGTATTGGTATAGGTGATATCGAAATTCAGTTCCTTTTCGTCGTACACATTGGCGCCTTTTCGAAAATCAGATACACTGGCTGTTAATCCGGAAGGCATTGATTGAAAATGAACAGACAAATCACCCGGTTCACGATTGTAATCGCCAATGGTATAATGTACCACTTTGCTTTCACCGGCATTGAGTTTTAAGATTCCGCTTTCCAGATTTTCATTACTGAAATCGGCCGACAACGAAAATTCCCTGAGCTTGATTCGTGAACAAGAAGAGAGCATAAACAGGCTCAGAAAAAAAATGGTGTATTTCATTCAAAAGCTAAAAGTGGAACAATGTACCCTGAATATTCGGGAATTTCAAAGTAAGTACTAAGATATTTGATTAACGCATACCGGGCATTTTCATTCCCATACCCCCCATTTTATTCATCATCTTCATCATATCCTTCATTTGTTCGAATTGTTTCATGAAGGCATTCACCTCCGACAATTCTTTCCCGCTTCCTTTCGCAATGCGGGCCCGGCGACGCTGATCGATGATTTCCGGGTTTTTGCGTTCTTCGGGAGTCATGGATCCAATCATGGCTTCAATGCCTTTAAATGCATCATCACTGATATCCAGATCTTTAACTGCTTTACCAACTCCGGGTATCATCGCTAACAAGTCTTTCAGGTTCCCCATTTTTTTGATCTGATTCAGTTGGGTTCTGAAATCATCGAAGTCGAATTTATTGGCCCGGATTTTCTTTTCCAGTTTTTTATTTTCCGCTTCATCAAATTCCATCTGGGCACGTTCTACCAAAGTGGTAATGTCGCCCATACCCAGAATCCGTTGTGCCATCCGTTCGGGATAAAACACATCGAGGGTTTCGAGTTTTTCACCCATACTCACGAACTTGATGGGTTTCTTCACCACATACCGTATGGTAAGGGCAGCACCACCCCGGGTATCCCCGTCGAGTTTTGTAAGTACTACCCCATTGAAGTCTAAACGCTCATTAAAAGCCCGGGCTGTATTCACCGCATCCTGACCCGTCATTGAATCTACTACAAATAAAATTTCGTCGGGGTTCACGGCCTTTTTAATATCGGCCACTTCAGTCATCATCTGTTCGTCGATAGCCAGACGACCTGCGGTATCGATAATCACTACATTATGACCGTTTTCTTTTGCAAAGGCGATGGCATTCCGGGCAATAGCTACCGCATCTTTATTTTCGAGTTCGGTATGAACAGGAACTTCGATTTGAGAACCTAATACATTCAACTGTTCCATAGCGGCAGGACGATAGATGTCGGCTGCTACCAGTAATGGTTTTTTCCCTTTCTTTGATTTCAGAAAGTGGGCCAGTTTACCGCTGAAGGTTGTTTTTCCTGAACCTTGCAAACCGGCTATTAAAATCACGGCGGGATTGGCGGTCAGTTTCAGTTCCTCTTCTTCGCCTCCCATCAGTTTCACCAATTCATCCTTCACGATTTTTACCATGAGTTGACCGGGGGTGATGGAAGTCAGTACCTTTTCACCCATCGCCTTCTCTTTAATCTGATCGGTTACTTCTTTGGCAATGGCAAAATTCACATCCGCATCAACCAGGGCACGACGTATTTCCTTAATGGTGCTGGCTACATTGATTTCGGTAATCTGGCCCTGCCCTTTCAGCATTTTAAAGGCACTCTCCAACCGTTCGCTCAGGTTATTGAACATGGTATAAATTTTGGGCGCAAATGTAAGTCGTGCTATCGAATTATTGCTATTCAGCAGGTTATTGCCTGATGGTATTCCCAATGACCACCCCTTTCTTCCCGCATACAAAATACCCTAAGCTCAAAGGCTATCGTTCAGCGCTGTATAAAGCTTCGCAGGTAACTACATTCCTGATATACCTTTTCATACCATGTGGTCCCCTTGAACTGGCGATTAAAACTATCCAGATACGGATTCATCCGGATGGCCCAGGTAGTATAATCGAAGACCTGCCCC
>CAYWKR010000267.1:0-3672 GCA_964458785.1 uncultured Bifidobacterium sp.
GGGTAAATTCCCCACTGAATCGTTTGCCCTTTTCAATCCACTCATTCCGGAAAGAGGGATTGCGATGTACTTCCTGCATATACGATGTAATAGCGGGAATGTCGTCCGGATCGGCACAACAGGCATGGTTTTTTCCTAATTCATATAAACTGGAAACGGTGGATGTAATTACCGGTGTGCCACTGGCCATGGCTTCCAGAACAGGAATACCAAAACCTTCCATACGGGAAAGATATACCGAAGCGCAACTCGCCTGATAGAGATAAGGCAAATCCATGTAAACATCTTCTGAAGCATACTGATCTTCTAAAAAATGCACACGATGCACCAGATGATATTCTTTCAGAAAGTGCAGCACCTGTTCTTTGTACGATTTTCCTTTGCCCACCACCACTAATTCCAGATCCTGATCGGTATGAAGGAAGGCCTTGCATACATTCAGTAAATTTTTGCGGGGAATGATGCTTCCCACAACGATCAGATAATTTTCTTTTAAGCGGTATTTCAACCGTACCCTGTTACATTCTGCTTCATGAAAAGGAATGTAAAAACGGGGATCAGCGGCCTGATAGATAACACTAATTTTTTCCGGAGGGATAGGATAATGTGCTATGATCCGTTCACGTGTTGCTTCACTGATGGCAACAATATGCTTCGCATGCAAACAGGCATAACGGGTTTTTGTCTGGTACATCAGGCGGTCAATCAAGCCATAATCCTGTGGCCGGTCTTCATAAATCACATCATGAATACTGACCACCGTAGGAATTTTTTTCCGATCGATTCCAAATGGAAGTTCATTGCTGAGTCCATGATACAAATCCACTTCCTGTTTTAACCTTTTGCTGATTCCGAAACTTCGCCACCATGCAGGAAACCATGTACCCAGTAATCCTTCCGGATGTTGTTGTACAATGGGGAGCGAGGGGTTGTAAAAAGGAGTACCCGGTTTCGGAGTATAGGCCATGTAATCGTGCTGAGGGAATTGTTTGGCTAACGAAATCAGCAAGGTTCTTGCATAATTTCCTAACCCGGTAGTATTGTGAAAAGCCCTTTTGGCGTCGAACCCGATTCGCATACAATGAATGGCGGCAAGGTACAACTTGTAGCGTAATTCAATGGATGCCGATAGCTTGGGCTGTTTGTATGAAAGGATTATGTTTGCAGCAAAGTAAAATTATGTGGCAAGAAAGCATTGCAGCCGCCTGGCAGAACAGGGAATTACTGAAAGAAGAACGCTACGCCGAAGCGGTTCGTTCGGTAATGGAAGAAGTAGATAAAGGTCGCTTGCGGGTGGCTTCGCCGGAAAACGGGGAATGGATAGTGCATGAATGGGTAAAGCAGGCCATTCTGATGTATTTTGCTATTCAACCCATGGAAACACATCATGTACCCCCCTTCGAGTTTTACGACAAAATGAAGTTGAAACAGGATTATGCCGGATTGGGTGTTCGGGCGGTTCCGCATGCCGTGGCGCGTTACGGAGCCTATCTGGCACCCTCCGTGGTTCTCATGCCTTCGTATGTAAATATTGGGGCCTATGTTGACGAAGGCACCATGGTAGATACCTGGGCAACGGTAGGAAGTTGTGCCCAGATTGGAAAGCATGTTCATTTAAGTGGTGGTGTAGGTATAGGGGGTGTGCTGGAACCTTTACAGGCCAGTCCGGTTATTATCGAAGACGGTTGCTTTATCGGTTCCCGTTGTATTGTAGTGGAAGGGGTTCGTGTAGAACGGGAAGCCGTTTTAGGAGCCAATGTGGTGTTGACCCAAAGCACGAAAATTATTGATGTCAGTGGTTCAGAAGCGGTGGAGTATAAGGGAAGAGTGCCGGCGCGATCGGTGGTGATTCCGGGATCGTATACAAAAAAGTTCCCGGCGGGTGAATATCAGGTGGGTTGTGCTTTAATTATTGGTCAGCGCAAGGAAAGTACCGATAAGAAAACCAGTTTGAATAATGCCCTGCGCGAATTCAATGTTTCGGTATAAGCTGGAAAATGAGGGCATGCCGCTTTCGGATACCGGGGCCGTTATCTATTTTTATTGCTACTCTCTCTATGAATTAATATCTTCAGGTATTAATTTGTCCCAAATAATCTATACCTAATGACACTGAAAATCTGTTCCGCAGCAATAATTCTGATGATATCAGGATACTCTGCCTTAGCACAAGACTGCCATATAGCATACAAAGATGGTAGTACGTTCACTTCTACAGCCTATTCGTGGACTAACCCGCACTTGTATGACCCGAAATTTCAGAAATTGAAGGATGAAAAAAAGGACGAACTGATTAGCAAGTATAATAATGAAGTGCAGACAGGTAAAATTCAACCAACCAGCACCTATCCTATGGTTTTTTCAGTTAAAAGATCCACCTTGAATTCCGGAGGCGAAGAATATACTTTAACAACAAGTATAGGAGGTAAGGATTATTCGAGTTATCTCATTTGCAAAGGCGATACCATGTTTTCTTACCGCAATAAAGGAATAGTGGAGTTGAATGATTCTAAAGGAGCCAGTATTGGGTTTACTATACAAAGTCCCTCTAAAATTCCTATGAAGTTGAAAGTCGGAGATAAGCTTCCTACATTCAGTGACTTAAGTTTTCTGAATCCGGTAACAGCTGAAACCAGGGCCAAATACATTCAGATGGAAGGGGATTATATGGTCAGTTATTCTTTAAAAGCGCTGGAAACATTATCATTTTCATCGAACACTATCCATCATGTATTTGCAGAAGTGACTGGTGAAGAAGAACTAACCATTCATGGAACAAAATACCAGGCTTATATTATTGAATCAGAAAAATGGCATAAGGGTAAAATGGATATTTCAACCACCACTGCTTATTCCGATGTAAATGAAGCGTTTAAAAAGGGGGAGGAAAAACTGAAAGCAAAAGCAGAAAAAATGATGATTAAAAAAGGAGTTACGAATGACTTAGGCTACATGGTTAGCTATCTGAAAGAATGGTTTGTGCCGGCTTTAGGTATTGTGAAAACAGAAAGCTATGATAATTCAGGAGGTATTGCTGGTGCCAGTATAACCACTGATATTGAATGAACCAACGTTAAACCTGCTGTTGGCCTGACAGGTGCTTCAGGTCTCCTGAAATGCATACCACTATAATATGCTTTCGCAATAAACGGATGGGTGATTTCCAAATCTGTTGAAATACATCCGGAATTTTACTCGTTCAGAAATTCGGCCACACTGGCGAAATAGGTATCGGTCCAGCCTTCACTGATGTTTTCAAAAGCCTCGTCGGGAATATTCTGATGTCGTACTTCTACCGAACTGCCTGCCCCTTTGGGATGAATTTTAATGCTTACCACCGAAGCTTCTTCCTGCCCGTCGAAATACCATTGTTGTACCATTTTTCTGTTTTCTTCAAATTCCATATTGCGGCCGGTAATTTCTCCTCCGAATATGGAAAATTCCGAACCGGGTTCGGTACTCATTACAGCTGGCTCACCGCTCCAGGTTTCAATGGCCCGTGGATGTGTTAATGCCATGTACACCTCTTCCGGTGGCGCTTTCAGTTCGTAATACTGTTTAAAATCCTTCATGGGAACGTAAAAAAAACCACGCTGTAAAAGGCGTGGTTCTGGTTTTTAATCTTGTTGTACTTATACCCGGAAGTGAGCAAAGGCCTTATTGGCTTCTGCC
>CAYWKR010000268.1:0-3646 GCA_964458785.1 uncultured Bifidobacterium sp.
CATTGACGCCGGCCGTGTCGCTATCGGTGAGTTCCGTGAGGTTGCCGATCCCCATCATGATTTCAGCGTGCGGATGTCGCTTATGGCAATCGAGATAACGACCCAGCGAAGCGGCGAAGCCAAAGCCGATCGGCTCGAGGATCGGATCGAGCCGGTGGCGAATACCCCAATCCGCTGTAATTGCCCGACTGATTTGCACCATCACTCAGTCCCATAGTAATAACTTGCTGAGCAATATAATTTCCCAATGCCGCCGGGTTGCCGGATGCATAATTGGTGCTATGATCGGTTGTGTCGTAACCTAGACTCAACATCGTACTATCGATCTTGACTTTAGAAGTAGCCCAGTTAGGTGAAACAATATACCGGTTATATAAAAGACGGTATACTGCAAAACTGATGGCCTTCCTTCTGGCCGAATCGATATTGGAGGGTACCGGAACACCATTAAATGTATAGAAACTCCCATTCCAATATTTACCTAATAAACAAGTAGGGCTAGGCACTTCATAGGCGGCCCAGGCTTCATACATAGCCAATGAAACATGAAAAAGATTTCGGGCCTGAACTGGTGGACGGGCAGCATCAATCCGAATGGCATTCAGTTGAATTTCATTCCAGATACGGGCTACACTGGGCGTGGCCTGTATGGTATGATTTACTGATAATAATAGGATAAGTAGTTTAAAATACCTCATAATCAACATTTAAACCCGAAAAATCGGCTTCTCAAAGATATTGAATTAAATGGTTTGGAATGGGTGAATTTGCCTTGAAACGCAAGAGCAGGGAAAGCAAACAATAACTTCGATCCGATATGGATTGCTCCATTGAGATGAAGTTCACTCATTCAAAGATGGTACCCTTGTTGAACAATAATGATGGCTTTTATATGCAATTGATTTTACCCGGCCTGTGTTTGTGAGGCTTCTACAAAGTACATCTCAATTTCACCTTTGTTCTTTGCTGCTACTTTTCCCCGATGTACACAATGGAATTGATCCCTGACTAACTCATAGGTGGCACCACTGATATTCACCCTTCCTTCTTCACCACTGGATTCCATTCGTGAAGCAATATTTACAGTATCGCCCCACACGTCGTATGCAAATTTTTTAATTCCAACCACACCGGCTACTACCTGACCGGTATGACATCCTACCCTGACTTCAAAGAATGCTTTTCCTTCCTGTTTACGGATCTGTCTTTCCTTCTTCATAAATTCACAGATCTCGAGGGCCGCATACACCGAATCGTGGGCACTGGGAACCGACTGTTTCGATAAACCGGCAGCACACATATAACTATCCCCAATGGTTTTAATTTTCTCAAGGTTGTATTTCGAAATGATCTTATCGAATTCACTAAAACAATAATTGATTTCTGCAACCAGTTCTGCAGCAGACAAATGTTCGCTTATTTTGGTAAAGTCTTTAAAATCGGTGAACATGACTGTTACCTTATCAAAGAATTTTGGATCAGCATAGCCTTTTGTTTTTATTTCGTCGGCTACCGTCTTGGGTAAAATATTCAGAAGCAAATCATCGCTTAATTTTTTTTGCTTCGAAAGATTCGTCAGGAAATAATTCGAGGCCAGATAAATTACTATAGAAGGAGCAAACAAATTCATCAGATAAAACAACATTCTGTAGTTGGTACCGGCATGCAAGGCATCGTTCGACCATTTAGGTTCAATCAAAACAGTAATCAGTATAATGCCCAAAAACTGCAGCAGAAAGAGTAAGGCCTGTCGTTGATTCAGGAATAACAGCGCCCCGATGGGTCCTAAAAAGCTCCACGACAAGATCATGGCAGAATCGTTAATACTACCCAATGTCCATTGAATGAGTGCCGGAATCCAGGTAATACAAATCAATTCGGCATAGACCAAAATAAAATGGTTTCGTTTCCAATGCGCAACAGGTATTGCTGTACCTACAATTACAACAAATGCCCAGGGCAGACACATCGACAATCCGGGCCCCAGTAACCAGTAATAAAGTGCCCCCCACAACAAGCCACACAACCAGCAACACAGGGAAACAATAACAATCAGTTGTTTGGAAAATATCAATTCTTCATGATCGCCTTCTACCCTTGCATAGTTTTTAATAAATAGTATCAGCCTGTTAATCATAAATAGCCTGCTGCTTATCGTTTCCCAAAAAAGGAATTTCTTTGTATGGTTCCAAAGATAAGGCAGAACTATTCATATACTACCCCCGGCTGGTACACCCATTCACTTCTGATGCCAGCTCCTGATTCTATCCATGGACGAACCATAAAAGTTGAAAAAACAAACCTATATCCTGGTCCTGCAGTTGAATATATTATTACTGAAATACTATCGGGGAAACAGAAAAATTAGTCTTTATCCGGAATGGAAGCAGAGTCCTTAAAAATTGGATTAATGAATAATTTTATATACTTGCACAATTACAGACCCGTTTAAACGCACGAATGGCAAAGAATTTATTGATTGTAGAAAGTCCGGCCAAAGCCAAAACCATAGAGAAAATTCTTGGATCCGAATTTCAGGTAAAATCCTGTTTCGGGCATATTCGGGATCTTGAAAAAGATGAGATGGGTATTGATATCCGGAACAATTTTCAACCCAGTTATAAAATTTCCGACGATAAGGTAAAAGTAGTGAACGAGCTACGTGCCCTGGCCCGTAAATCACAGGATGTTTGGCTGGCTTCGGATGAGGACCGGGAAGGGGAAGCTATTTCATGGCATTTATGTGAAGTACTGGGTCTGGATCCTTCCAGTACCAAACGAATTGTGTTTCATGAAATCACCAAACCGGCTATTAAAAAAGCTGTAGAGAATCCCAGACTTATTAACATGGATCTGGTGAATGCACAACAAGCCCGTCGTATTCTTGACCGTATTGTGGGATTTGAATTATCACCCATTCTCTGGCGTAAAATTACCCGGAGTAATTCACTCTCAGCCGGTCGTGTACAATCGGTAGCTGTACGGCTCATTGTGGAAAGAGAACGGGAAATCAATTCCTTTCAGGCTGTTTCTCAATTCCGGATCGAAGCCATGTTCGATGCACTGGATATTAATGGAAAAAAAGTGTCCTTTAAGGCCGAATATGCCAGTCGTTTGGCCGATCAGCAACAAGCCTTTGATTTTCTGAGTGGATGTAAGGGCGCCCGATTTACCGTAGAAGATATTCAGGTAAAACCAGCCAGAAAATCTCCGTCTGCTCCGTTTACCACCTCTACCCTGCAACAGGAAGCCAGTCGGAAACTGGGGTATTCAGTTTCCAGAACCATGCAACTGGCCCAGCGACTATACGAAAGCGGTCATATTACTTATATGCGTACCGATGCTGTGAATCTGTCGCAAACCGCACTGAATGAAATCGAAAAAGAAATTAAAAATTCCTTTGGCGACCACTATTATAAACTGAGAACGTTCAAGAATAAAAATGAAAGCGCTCAGGAAGCCCATGAAGCCATACGCCCTACAAATATGTCGCTGCGAATGGTCGATGAACCGGAAGCACAACGCTTATACGATCTGATCTGGAAAAGAACCATGGCATGCCAGATGAGCGATGCCGAATTGGAAAAAACGGTAGCCCGGATTGGCATTTCCGGTAAAGAGGAAAAATTACAGGCCAGTGGCGAAG
>CAYWKR010000269.1:0-3626 GCA_964458785.1 uncultured Bifidobacterium sp.
CGGTACAGCCAATATTTTAATGGCGGCGGTGGTAGCAAAAGGAAAAACCCGTATGTATAATGCAGCCTGTGAGCCCTATCTGCAACAGCTTTGCCGGATGCTGAACCGGATGGGGGCCCGCATCAGTGGTATTGGTTCAAACCTGTTAACCATTAACGGAGTAGAACCAGAGAGTTTCAAAGGGTGTGAGCATACTATTCTCGCCGATATGATCGAAGTGGGATCTTTTATTGGTCTCGCGGCCATGACCGGTGGCGACATTACCATAAGAAACTGTAATGTTAAATACCTTGGTTGTATACCCGACACCTTTGCCCGCTTAGGTATCGCCATGGAAATTAAAAAAGACGATATCCATATTCCCGCACAGGAACATTATCGGATTCAGCGTTTCATTGGCGGCGATATTCTGACCATTTACGATCATCCCTGGCCGGGCTTCACACCCGACCTGCTGAGTATTGCACTGGTAGTAGCGACACAGGCCAAAGGCACCGTACTCTTTCACCAGAAAATGTTTGAAAGCAGGTTGTTCTTCACCGATAAATTAATCGACATGGGCGCTCAAATTGTGTTGTGTGATCCGCATCGGGCCGTGGTGGTGGGATTGGATAAACAATCGCCCTTGAGGGGAAATACCATGTCGTCGCCCGATATCCGTGCCGGATTGGCGCTGCTCATTGCAGCACTGTCGGCTCAGGGAAAAAGTATTATTCAGAATAGTGAACAAATCGATCGTGGCTATCAGGACATTGATATTCGTTTGCAGAAATTAGGAGCCCGTATTCGTCGTGTTGAATAAGTGATTATGGTAGATATTCTTTCAAAGTCCACATCGCTGCGCAGAGCCATTGCTTCCGCCCGATTGAGTTTCAGTATTCCTGAAACGGCACAGGCCATTCAAAACCGACAGGTACCCAAAGGCGATGTGAAAGAATTTGCACGGGCGGCCGGTTTGCTGGCTATAAAAAATACATCTTCGGTGATTCCCGATTGCCATCCACTGCCTGTGGAATATGCTGCTATTCGCTTCGAAATGGGTGAAATGTACCTGGATATAGAGGTAGAAGTGGCCACCATTTATAAAACCGGTGTGGAAGTGGAAGCCATGCATGGTGCGGCTATTACGGCATTAACGGCTTACGATATGCTTAAACCCATCGATCGGGGAATACAGATCGAAAAAATTGTTTTGCAGCAGAAGATGGGCGGCAAGAGCGACTATTCCGATTCGTTATCACAAAGCATACGCGGAGCTGTATTGGTGTGCAGCGACAGTGTATCGTCTGGAAAGAAAGAAGATAAAGCCGGTCGTGAAGTGGTTTCTATTCTGGAAAAACATTCCATTGCATGTGAACATTATCATGTAGTACCCGACGAAAAAGACGTAATACAACAATGTATTACTGAATGGGTTTCGAATGGTATTCAGTTGCTGATTGTTTGTGGTGGCACCGGACTATCACCCCGCGACCAGACACCAGAGGCCGTGCAGGAACTACTGGATAGGGAAATTCCCGGTATCATGGAAGCAGCCCGGGCATACGGACAACAACGCACACCATACGCAATGTTATCGAGAGGTATTGCAGGTATGCGCAAACAATGTTTAATTCTTACCCTCCCGGGTTCTGCACGAGGAGCTTCCGAATCGATGCAGGCCTTATTTCCCTATCTGAAACATGTATTTAAAGTGGCCGCCGGAATGCGTCACGACTGATATATTAACTTTTCGGGTACGACGAACTTCGGGTATAGGTAATGAAGTCAGTGGATGGAATTTTATCGACCGCCAGCATACGTAAATAGTTTATCAGTTGTCCTCGATGAAAGGTGCTATGATTGCATACATGATGCAGACATTCCCAAACGGCACTTTTAAAAAATTCGCCAGCCAGACTATGATAATGGAATACATGTTCGAAGCCACGTTCGTCGCGGACAGAACGGGTATAATCCAGTAAATCGCCTGAGGTCTTTAACCAGCGTTGGCAGAGTTCCGCAACCGGAATACCTTCTGTTTCGGGTAATACCACTTGTTCGCATAACTGCAGACGCTGTAACCAGATCGATTCGGCACCATAAACATGAGCCAGGGTTTGACGTAGTGTTTTAAAACTACCCCCCAATTCACGGGTTGCCTGTTCTTCGCTGAGCAATTGAATCAGACCGCAGATCCGTTCATTGGCCCATACGTTATAGCTGATGTATCGTAATGTGATTTCTTTCATTATAGTACCTTTGAGCGCATTAAGAACGTAAATATACAGCAGCACCACATGAATCATTCTCAGGATTCTTCCTCTTCACCGGGTTTTGATACTACCTGTATCCATGCCGGCTTTCACCCCGATGAATTCCGAAGTCATGTCGGGGCTATCTATCCTTCCAGCACATATTTATTTGATAGTGCCGAACAGGCTGTGAATATCTTCAGTGGAAAAGAAGAAGCCTTTGTGTACAGCCGGTTTGGTAATCCCACCATCCGCAGTTGTGAGGAAAAAATAGCAGCCCTCGAATCGTACGGATTGTTTACATCCACCGGCGATCCGCTTCCCCTGAAAGCCCTTCTGCATGCCTCCGGAATGGCCGCCATTACCACTCTTTTATTGTCTACGCTAAAGAGTGGCGATCAGATTCTGACACATTATTCCTTGTATGGCGGTACGCAGGAACTCATCGATAAGGTACTTCCCGGATTAGGGATTGAAGCGCTGATTTTCGATTTACGGAAGGTGGATGGGGTAGAAGAACAATTGAAGAACCCGAAAATTAAATTGCTTTATCTCGAAACGCCGGCCAATCCAACTGTTCAGTGTGTGGATATTGAAAAACTCACACAGCTGGCACATCAACATGGAAAGATAGTTGCGGTTGACAATACTTTTGCCACGCCGTATTTGCAGCAACCCTTTCGGTTTGGCGTTGATTATGTAATGCATTCCACCACGAAATTCCTGAATGGACATGGTACCGCTATCGGGGGGGTATTACTGGGGCCCGATATCAACCACATGAAGACCGTGGTGACCAAACATCATCGTTTACTGGGAGGCAACAGTAATGCCTTCGATGCGTTTCTGCTGAATAATGGAATGAAGACGCTGGGCTTGCGTATGGAACGTCATTGCTCCAATGCCGAAGCAGTTGCAACCTTTCTGGAACAACATCCGAAGGTGGCAAAAGTGAATTATCTCGGATTGAATTCGCATCCCGATTATGCACTGGCCCGGAAACAAATGAAGCATGCCGGTGCCTTATTAAGTTTTGAATTAAAGAATGGCTTCGACGGTGCCAAACGGTTTTTAAATGCTTTGAAGATGTGCAGTCATGCCGTATCGCTCGGAACCTGCGATACCTTATTGTCGCACCCGGCCAGTACCACCCATGTGGGCGTAGATCCCGAAAAAAGAAAACAATCCGGAATCAGCGATGGACTGATTCGTATGAGTGTGGGAATTGAATCGCTTCATGATATTTTGAACGACCTGGATCAGGCTTTGAATACGTAGTACGATGCACGATATTGAACCTTACTACAACTGGAGACATCTGTATACGGCAGAAGAAGATAGTCAATCGCCATTTTACGGAAGAGAATACAGTGAATTTGAATTCAGCAATAC
>CAYWKR010000270.1:0-3623 GCA_964458785.1 uncultured Bifidobacterium sp.
TATCGCGAACTCCAAGAGGCAATTCGCTTTGATTGCGGATAGAAAGAGTATCTGCACCAAGTGTGAAGATATCGGCAATATCAACCTGCTGAAGAATTTGGAAATTCTGAAATTCTGGTTCGAAGGTATCGTCGTTTTGCATAATAGTTCCTGGTTCCAGATCGGCCTGACATAAAATAGGGAATTTAGCACCACTCACAACTTCAGGTGTAGTAACAAAAGCTTCTTCGAAATGGGCTGTACGACTCACATTCACAGGGAAGGTCCAGTTCAGTCCGTTATCGGCAGAACCTACTACCAGGATATCACGGTATGGTTGACCTTCCAGTGAAGAAGAACCAAACCAGTAAGGGTGAATACCATCATCCACGGTAGTATCATTATCCATTACAGAAGTATAGGCCACTAACACTTTTTGAGGAGAACCGGGAACAATACTGATGCTGGGTTGTGTAAGTAATCCGATAGAATTATAAGCCGCATCACCTGTAGCGGTAGAGGTGTAGTTGTCTCCGAAGTTTACACTATTTGCCTGATCGCAATCGTGCCAGCTATCAAAAATATCATCCAAGAGGAAAAGCGAATCAGCACCTGAAGCATAACCATGATAATATACCAGACGGGAAGTGAGTGCGAAATAGCTATAACCGGTAGTGGTACCGTCTTTCAGTACACGAAGAATTGGAAATGCGGCATGTACATCACCATTGGCATCCAATACCATTGAAAATGATCCGTCGCAGGCAAAAATGGTATCTACACCAGGTCCATTGGTAGGATCATCGGTAGGGGCAGCAGCTGCGAAGTTGAAGTTGTTGATCGGGAAGTCCCAAACTACTTTTTTAGTCCAGGTAGCTCCGTTATCGGTAGATTTCAGAAGGGTCAGATCGGTTCCCATATCACCAAACAAAATGGCTACATTATTTCCATTGGCAGAAATAGCGTATGAGTTACCGCCACCACGATAGTGTCCAACACTGTCGATCAACGGCATAGGAATCATATTATCGATCCAGCTGGCACCATTGTCATTGGAACGGGCAAAGAAATAGCCATTCCGAATACCATTGGTATGGATATTAGAATCAGAAGGACTGGCAATAACGTACATCCAGTTTCCTGAAGTAGCAGTATGTGGCCAGATAGGCTGATTGGTATTGGAAGTAGACAATACGCTATTGGTCCATGTACTTCCCGATTTTTTACTGATATTCAGCTGATTGGCAGCAGCATCATGGGCAATATAATTTTCGTTACCGGCTCCATCCACTACCAGTCCGCCAAAACCGGTACGTAGCGGTTCAATACGGGAGGTAGGTTGGGGTGTCCATGTGGATCCGTTATAGTAAGCATAACCGGTTCCACGATCAGCATACGTAGAGGTAGAAGTCACACCCTGCTCGGATGAAAAGGTCCACGCACATGAAATTTTGTTTCCGGCCCCCTGAATTACACGGCGTTGCATGGAACCATTGGTCTGAAGATCGTACGTAGTTTTTCCTACTGCTTCTTTGGTGCCATAGGTGCTGAAAAAAGCATCCCGGTTTTTTTTGTTTTTAGCAGAGGTATTTCCTGTACCGGTAAACATTTTATCCTGTACCACCTTTGCTTTTGCTTGTCCGACTTTCGTCAGCGGACTGTTCACCTGCTGGGCACCGGCACCCAGAAAGGTGGCTGCCCCCAGAAATAACAATGTAAATTTCTTCATGTTTATTATGTTTTTATAAAATTTTGGAATAGCCAAAAATAGTTTAATTCATCTGTTTTTGCCAAAAAATTAACAAAGTAAGCAATCAGAGTCTCTTGCTCACTGTAAGTGTCCCCGGATAGCTAAAATCCGTTGGAACATCTTTGTATTCCGCAGTGTACATTTGCGACATGTCTTGTGGTACCACCCCGCTGGAAGAGCAACCCCGAATTAAAAAACCCGATTGGCTCCGGGTTAAATTACCGATTGGTGAAAACTACCGCCATGTACGTGGCCTGGTGGAACAGCATAAGCTGCATACCATTTGTGAAAGTGGAAATTGTCCGAACATGGGTGAATGCTGGGGGGAAGGTACCGCCACCTTTATGATTCTGGGAAATACCTGTACCCGTTCCTGTGGTTTTTGTGCGGTGGCCACCGGACGTCCTGATCCGGTCGACTGGGATGAGCCACAACGGGTAGCCGAAGCGATTTATCTGATGAAGGTGAAACATGCAGTGCTTACCAGTGTGGACAGGGATGAACTGAAGGATGGGGGTTCTCAGATCTGGGCTAATACAGTGCAGGCAGTTCGGGCGCTAAGTCCTGAAACCACCCTTGAAACATTGATCCCCGATTTTAAGGGAGAGAAAGAGAATATTCAACGAATCATTGATGTGGCTCCTGAAGTGGTTTCCCATAATATAGAAACCGTGGAACGTCTGACCCGTCAGGTACGGATACAGGCAAAATATCACCGGAGTATGGACGTAATCCGCTTTTTGAAACAGGGAGGGATGCGTACCAAGAGCGGTATTATGCTGGGTTTGGGTGAACGAAAGGAAGAAGTGATTCAAACCCTGAAGGATTTACGCGATAATGGTTGTGATGTGGTCACTATCGGGCAATATCTTCAGCCTACCCCTCGGCATTTGCGGGTGGAACGTTTTGTGCATCCCGATGAATTTGCCGAGTATAAGGCCATTGGATATGAATTAGGCCTCGATCATGTAGAAAGCGGCCCTTTGGTGCGTTCATCCTATCATTCCGAAAAACATCTGTACAGCGGAAGATCCTGAATTACATTAAAAAACAAAACCCGTCTCTTTCGAAACGGGCTTTTATTACATTCTTAGCAGATTAGTTTTTCTTAGCATTTTTGGCCTCGATGCTCAATGTAGCATGAGGAACTGCACGTAAACGGGCCTTGTCGATTAACTTGCCTGTTTCGCGGCAAATACCATAGGTTTTGTTTTCAATTCGTACCAGAGCCTGCTCGAGATGATTGATAAACGTAATCTGACGGCTGGCCAATTGGTTGAATTGCTCTCTTTCCATAGAGGCGCCCCCATCTTCTACATTCTGGTATTTGTTTTCTGTATCTTCTGTTCCACCATCGTCTTTACGCATGATGACACTCTGGAGATACTGTAATTCAGCTTTTGCTGTGTCGAGTTTACGTAAAATGATATCACGGAATTCCTGTAAATCATCATCACTATAACGGAAACTCGGACCATCATTCCCCTGGGTATTGTCTAACAGCGAACGGGTTAAAGGTTCGTATTGTTTCACATCCACCTGATTTTCCGATTTTCTTTTCAACTCCGATGTTTTGCGGTGTGCAATCACCCGGTTACTGTCGTTACGCAGGGTAGGACTGGCAAAGGTGTTGGTTTTATAAACATCCGACTTTTTAGGCATGGATGGAAGCGTGCTGGTAATTACCGTTTTAACCGGAGCTTTTTTCGATTTACCCTCGGGGCGTGCTTTTGCTACTTTTTCTTTCGCAGGGGCTTCGGCTTTTGCTTTCGGTTTAGCCACCGGTGCCTTGGCTTCCGGAGTCTTCTTTTCAACTTTTGCCGGAATCGGTTTAGTGGCAGGTGCAGTAGCTTTTGCTACCGGTTTTTTTGCTTCAGGCTTAGCAGGTACTGCT
>CAYWKR010000271.1:0-3604 GCA_964458785.1 uncultured Bifidobacterium sp.
TATTAAATTCATTCGATTGTAGTCCACTTTTTTCATCGTACGAAAAAATACGAACCTTTCCATCCGGTAGCAACGACGCATCATTCCAGTAAATACACGATAAGCCTGCATTGGTACTGATCCATAAGGTGGAATCGTTTTGTGGCAGAATTCCATATACCACATCATTGTTCAGGGCATTCCCTGAATTAAAGGTGTTCAAAAACTGGTAATCCTTGTCGTATACTTCTATACCCGCACCATCGGTACCCAGCCACACCCTGTTTTTCTGATCAATATAAATGGTTTTAAACGAAAGGATAGATTGATTATCCCTACCCTTTTTTAAAACCGGCCGAATCTGATCGGTCTGTACATCTATTTCGTATAACCCTTCTTCACTTCCAATCAACAGGTTGCCATTTTTTAGTACCGTCATACATCGCATTCCACCCCGGAGAAAATCGAACTGACTGCGTGTGAATTGTTTCACCTGTTTGGTCACCGGGTCAATCTTATTCAGTCCGTTCGTACGGGTACCCACCCATACTTTTCCAAACCGGTCTTGCGCAAACGACCATATTACACCGTCGCTGATATTTCCGGTTCCTTTACCGGGCAGAAAACTATAGCGTGGTTTCAGGCTATTGATATCCAATACATCTATTCCGCCCCCGTTGTATCCTACCCACAGTTCATCCTTCAGGCGAATCATTTCGATAATAAAATTGTCGGAATTATTCAACCCGTTCTTCTCATTAAAAAATTCAAAACTGCGCTGTTTGCGATTGTACCGTATCAATCCGCTGCCACTGGTTCCGATTAACAGGTTCCCCCGATCATCTTCCAGTATCTTTCGCACAAATCGTAAACTTTTCAGATCATCAGGATCGGTTTTTTTAATGGCATAAAATTTACGGATATACGGATCCAGTACATCAAACCCACCGCCATCGTATCCGATATACATTACGCCGTTCCGGTCGTGAACGGTACACTGAATATAATTACTGGTGAGTCCCAGCATCGCATCATTTTTCAGGTACTGGTACAGGGTATCGCGTGTATAATCGTACACAAATAATCCTTGTCCGTAAGTCCCCAACATCAACGCATTGAGCCTGTGATCATACCGGATATTCCGTACCGACAACAGGTGAATATTTCTGGCATTAAAGGCAGGCACCAAAAACGAAGCAGTTTGGGGATCAAATTCAAGCATATCGTTATGCTGTGATCCCAGCAGGAGGTGCCCCGCCTTGTCGAATCCGGCATTATCGTAAATAGCCGCATTACTGAATGTGTTATTATAATAATGAAATGAGTGATGGCCTGAATTGTATTGCAAAACATCGCCATTTTCGTAAATTAAAAAAACCTGTCCCTCCCGAACCAGAAGATCGAGTACGGCACTTCCTCTGTCTTTCAAACCAGATGGGAAACGAATCAGGCGGGTAGAAAAGTCGCTGCTTCGTACTTGTAATAATCCGGTACCGGGAATATAATTCCATACCAATCCCTGCTGGGCGGTACCACAAATACCGGGATGATAGGTTTTTAAAAAATCAGGATGCAGTACCTGCGTGGTCCGGGTATCGAAAATGCAAAGTCCCCGACTGGTATTAATCCACAAATGATACGCGTCGTCGGCATGCAAGCGGATAATTTTAGACGATGGCAAGGAGTTTGAATCGTTGGGCACATGTTTAAATACCCGGATGTTCTGTCCATCGAAGCGGTTCAGTCCATCGAAGGTTCCGGCCCAGATAAAGCCCCGCGAATCGGTAACCATATCGGTAACTACACATTGCGATAATCCGTTTTCCAGATTAAAATTCCGTACACTTAAACGATCCGGATCAAATTGGGCGAACAATACCGGATGTACACACAGGAATATCAGGAACAGGAGAAACCTGATCCTGAACGTAAAAGGTTGCCATACATGAATATTCATTCGGTGAACAGCAAGATAAAGGCATTCCTTCATTTTATCGAAGCACATTGAGTAAGTGTATCGAATTTAAGGGGAATTGGAAGGTTCAGGATGGAATATGGTATTTTCGCCGCCATATGAGTTCATCTGAAAATACCATTCTGGGCCTGAAGCTCCCTACCGACCCCCGTTGGGTGAATCTTGCTGAGATATCACTGGAAGATATTCTGACTGATCATGCTTACTGCGAACAGAAAGCGGCCAGTCATTGTATCAGTTTAATTCAGAAATATCCACAATACGAGAAGCTGGTAGAAGAACTTTCACCTATTGTGACCGAAGAATGGGGGCATTTCAGAATGGTTTTATCGGAAATACGAAAAAGGAATCTGCGTTTGGGGACACAGCGAAAGGATCTGTATGTGAATGCTCTGAATGAATTGATTTCAAAAGGTGGGCATCCGATAAAACGATTCATGGACCAGTTATTGGTTTTTGCCCTGATTGAAGCCCGTAGTTGCGAACGCTTCCGCTTGCTGAGCGAAGAACTGGAAGATCCCTATCTGCGTGAATTTTACCGGAAGTTCATGATTTCGGAGGCAGGCCATTACCGGTTATTTCTTGATCTGGCCAAAACCTATTGTCCGGAAGACGAGGTTACCCGGCGCTGGAAAGAACTGCTGGAGGCTGAGAAAGAAATCCTTCGTGCCATGGACGTGCGGGGCGACCGGATGCATTGATTCTTCTCATTTTATTTTTCGGGAACGGCGATTACTTTTGCGCCATGAATCCGAACAGACATCTCATGACGCTGGATGAATTTACCATTTATCAGGCAAAACAATTTAAAAATGCCACCGGCGAATTATCTACCCTTTTGCGCGATATAGGATTAGCCAGTAAGTTGATTCATAAACAAGTGAATAAAGCCGGCCTCACCGATATACTTGGTGCGCAGGGGCAGGTGAATGTACAGGGCGAAGAGCAAATGAAGCTGGATGTATTTGCTAACGAAGTATTGATTAATATTTTACGAAACAGTGCCGATTGTGCCGGAATTGCTTCAGAAGAAAATGATGAATTTGTAGCTTTTGATGATGAGCATTCCCTGAATTCGAAATATGTTGTTCTTTTTGATCCACTCGACGGGTCTTCAAATATTGATGTGAATGCCAGTATCGGAACCATATTCTGTATTTATAAACGGGTAAGCCCGGTGGGTTCTCCATGTCGGGAAGATGATTTTCTGCAAAAGGGAAGAAACATTATGGCCTCTGGGTATATTATTTATGGTTCCAGTACTATGTTGGTGTATGCCACCCGCTTAGGGGTGAATGGTTTTACCCTCGAACAAAGTATTGGTGAATTTTGTTTGTCGCATAGAGACATGCGTTGTCCGGAAAATGGAAAAATTTATTCCATCAATCAGGGGAATAGCCGGAAACTGAGTGAAAAATTACAGGCCTATCTGGATTACTGTATGGAAGAAAATAAAGAAGAAAATCGTCCGTATTCGCATCGCTATATCGGTAGTATGGTGGCCGACTTACATCGCACCCTGATTAAAGGAGGTATTTTTATGTACCCGGAAGACTCGAAAAATAAAAATGGAAAATTGCGTCTCCTCTATGAATGCAATCCTATGAGTCATATTATTGAAATGGCTGGCGGAATGGGTAGCAATTCCAG
>CAYWKR010000272.1:0-3590 GCA_964458785.1 uncultured Bifidobacterium sp.
GTCCTTGTCCGAGTGAACCACTGGCCACACGAATACCCGGTAAATGCTCATGGGTAGCCGGATGGCCCTGCAAGCGGGAATTCAACTTTCGGAAACTGGCCATTTCCGCAATGGGGAAATACCCGCTCCGCGATAACACACTATAAAAAAGGGGGGAGATATGACCGTTAGACAGAAAGAAAACATCCTCACCCACACCATCCATGGTAAACGCTGCATGACGTTTCATTACCTGAAAATAAAGGGCTACCATGAAATCGGTACACCCTAATGACCCGCCCGGATGACCACTCTGCACAGCATGTACCATTCGCACAATATCGCGTCGAACCTGACTGGCTGTTTCCTGTAATGTTGACATAAATACGCTTAGTTAAAAACGAGGACAAAGGTAGCAGAATCGCCCTTTCGTTGTGGTTTTTTTTTAAGCTGTTCCGTTAAAAAAGAAGTGCCTTCCGGTACATTTAAATCTCATTAACGGGTGGCCTTCCAAAGACCGCTACATTTGGCAAAACATCCACCATGCGTAGCATCCTACTTCTTTTTAGTGCCTCCCTTTTTCTTTCCCAACCTGCCGCAGCACAAGGCATTAATAATCTGATTCAGAAAGCCAATCAGGCCTTGCAGGGAAATAGTGGAAATAAAGGGGGGAATAATCTGACGAATAGTGAAATTGTTTCCGGCCTGAAGGAAGCGCTTAAAATAGGAACACAGAATGCTTCTGGCAAACTGAATAAACCCAATGGATTTTTTGGAAATCAACTGATTAAAATCCTCATGCCCCCGGAAGCTAAGAATATTGAAAGCACCTTGCGTAATCTGGGATTTAACTCACTTTGTGACAAACTGATTCTGAGCTTAAATCAGGCAGCCGAAGATGCATCAGGAAAAGCAGTACCCATTTTTGTGAATGCTATTACCAGCATGAGTATTACAGATGCCTTAGGTATTCTAAAAGGAGGAGAACATGCCGCTACTGATTTCCTGAAACTAAAAACCACATCGGCATTAACTTCCGCCTTTCGACCCGTAATTCAGCAGTCGTTGGGAAAAGTGAATGCAACCCGATACTGGACAGATATTTTTACAACCTATAATAAATTACCCATCACCAGAAAGAAAGTCAATACCGATTTAACGGCATATGTTACTGAACGTGCATTAAATGGATTGTTTGTAACCGTAGGACAGGAAGAAGCTAATATTCGCAAGAACCCTGCAGCGCAAGTTACCAGTTTACTTCAGAAGGTTTTTGGCGGCCGTTAAATCATTTCAGGCAAATTCCTGAATCAATGCCTGACGAAAAACCGATCGGTTTACCCATACCATCATCAGGAAGGCTGTTACTAAAAAGGCCATTATGGCATTTTTCTTCCAGTTGGGTTTCTGAAAATCATAAGGGGCTCCGGCATGATCGAGAATCTGGAATATAGGACTTTCAGAAAGTAATTTGAATTTGGCATTCTGATACGACGTAGCCGTAATAGTATATAATTCCTCAATTTCCTTTTGCGAACGCATTCTGCTGAACTGAGGTAATTGCGTTTCGGATTTTACCGAATACTGATTAGAATCGATAAATTCGGAAATCGATCGTTCCACCCGGCTTAACTCTCTTTTCAACGAATCGCGCATGATGGCAATTCGTTCCAAATCGGTTCTTGGTTTTTCGGTAGCCATCTGAATATAGAAGTCAGACAATTCCTGTAATATCATCCGGTTCATTTCCAGAGCCAGCAACTCATCATGTGCCCGTGTACGAATGGTGGTAAATCCTGTTTTAATATCATTTTCCACTACCGTTCCGCCTAACAGCAATCCGGCGCCCTGAATAAAAAGGGTTTCGGTATCCTTGCGGTCAACCACCAGGGCGTCTTTCCAGAAACGACGATTCTTATTATAATCATCCACCAGCCATTCGGCCAGGGTATTGAATTTTTTATTAGCCGGTTTTGTTTTCACAATAGCCACTGAAAGTGTTTTACTATTCACGAGCTCGGTGACATTGTAAATTTTTTCGTAGTCGGTTTTATCGGAAATACCAAACTGCATTTTAATAGCATCCAGAGGCGAACCACTTCCCCCTTTATTCATCGATAAGGGAAATATTTTGGAATGTGTTTCATATACCCCCTTTTCCGACCATGAAAACCAGGCCTGCACCAAAGCCACTAACAGGGATACAGAGAAAATCAATAACCACTTTCTTCGAATTTGTTTCTTCAGTTCGGCGAATACCTGTAGCATGAAATTATTTTACTGTTTTATAAACCAGCACCAATGTAGCTATGGTAGTGAGAAACGTTGTGGTGAGTGTGACAATATCCTTTAACTCGGTTTTGTTCTCTTTTTTAGGTTTAGCCGGAACCCGAACCTGCGAACCTTCCTTCACTTTTGGATATACCCTGAAAAACAGATAGTTTTTTGTTTTGGCCACCTTCCCATTAGCATATTTCACATTGATACGCGAACGCCAGGGATTGTCGCCATATCCTCCGGCAGCTCCGATATAATATTTTACATTGGTATTGTCCCGTTCAAATTTAATGTTTACAGGTACCTGCACTTCACCCCGAACCTGTACAATTTCATTCACCGAAGGAATGATAATGAGATCGCTGTCTTTAAGAACAATATCGTGTTTGGATCCTTTTTTTGAAAGGGCAGCCGGCAGATCAATAACAATGGGTCCCACTTTCGGACGAATTAAACGGGCTCCTTCAAGATATGCGGTAGGTAATGCACCGCCACATTTTTTCATCAACGACGAAATCCGCTCATTCTTTTCCGTGAGCGCATATTCTCCCGAATAGGCTACTTCGCCGGCAATACTTACTTTATCCTGACTCAGAAATTCGGTTTTACGACGAACATAAATCCGGTCGAGTGGCTTTAAAATAATCGATTCAGATGCCTCATCGATTTCGAGATTGGAATTGATGGCTATGGAACGAACACGGCTTCCTTTGGAATCGATACTGTATTTATCAACCGAGTCCACAATATTCGAAATTTCAATTCTCCCGTTTTCAGCATCCAGCCGAAGACCACCGCACAATAACAACACATCTTTCAGTTTCATGTTCTTGTAGTATGGCACTTTTCCTGGTTTGCGTACAAAGCCCATCACTTCAATCATGTATTGCTGTTCGAAATCTTTATTGGATAATACCTTGATTTTATCGCCGGCATACACTTCCACATCATTTTCAAATCCGGCTTCATTTGATTGGCTCAGATCTACTTTAATAGCTTCTGATTCCAACGGATTATTTCCCCTGAAAATAAAGGCCCGGGCAAGATAAGCCGTCGATGCCAGTCCGCCGGCCCGTGACAATACATCACTCAATCGCTCTCCATCCCGCACTTCATATTCATCGGGATAATTTACATCTCCTTCAATGCGAACCACATTACTCAACCCTTCTTTAATAGGTTTCAGACTGATCTCGTCGCCATCGTTTAACACAAGATCGGTATAACTACCTTCATGTACATCGTTTTTACTGAGCGTAGCCAGATCGATATATCGTTCCCTTTCCCCGCTAATGGTTTTTACATGAACCAATGAATTGCGTGCATTAAATGCC
>CAYWKR010000273.1:0-3579 GCA_964458785.1 uncultured Bifidobacterium sp.
AAGAAGCTTCGTTCGCACCCGAAACAGTACCGTATCGGTATAAAGTGGAATACCGCAACCTGAACCGATTGGAACTTCCGGAAGTGTATCTGGAGAAAACACAAACAGAAATCTGCACACAAAAAATAGCCGATACAGTTCAGCTTTCTTCAGACTTTGTTCCTGAAGTTCAGTTGACCATGGAACGAAAACAGGCCAAGGCCGTTATTTTTATTCCTCAATTCATTCGTAGAAAGGATGGTACGGTTCATCGTTTGCTTTCGTATCAGCTCCGGGTGGTTGAAAAAAACGGAACACAGAACAAAACCAGTGGAAGCAGGGTATATGCTGCCCATTCGGTACTGGCCAACGGAAGCTGGTCTATGTTATCGGTGAGTCACGACGGACTGTACAAAGTTGATTATGCCTTTATTCAGAATCAACTGGGCATTGATCCTTCCGGCATTAACCCATCACAGATTCAGGTGTTTGGAAACGGAGGGCAACTTCTTCCCGAAAACAATGCTATTGTGCCTGCCGATGACCTGATAGAAAATGCTATTGAAGTGCATGATGGTGGTGACGGACAATTCAATCCGGGTGATTATTTTTTATTTTATGCCAGCGGACCTCACCGTATTTATCTGAGTGATACAGCCAATCATTTATTCAGTCACGAGTTTAATATTTACAGCGAAACATCCGCCTATTTCGTACGTTTCAATTCAGCTGCAGGAAAACGAATTGCTTTTCAGGGAACAGCGCCGGTTGCCAATACGCAGGTATATGGGTACAACGATTTTTATTTTACCGAAAAAGATTCGAGCAACCCCGGAAAGTTTGGTAAAACCTGGTGGGGCGATGAATTCAGCGATTTGCCCGGGAGATATATGCAGCGAAATTATTATTACAATTTTCCCGGATTGGATCTCAGCGTTCCGGTAACCGTACGGTGTCGTTTCGGCGCTATCTCCAGTTCAGGAAACAGTTTCGTTCAGGTTACGGCGAATGGAAGCAGTTTGTTTAGCAACGCCATCGGACCGGTGGGAGGAACTTTTTCTGATCCGGTTACCCGGTGGGTCGACAAAACAAGCACAGCAACACTGGGTGGTGATGCTCTGACCCTGAATATCAGTTTCAGTAAGGGAAGTGTAAATGCCAGTGGTTTTCTCGATTTTATTGAAGTAAACTGCAGACGGCAACTGAAGCTGAACGGGTATACGAATTTTACTGATTTGTTGTCGGTTGGAAGTGGTCAGGTGGCCACATACCATATACAACAGGCCAATGCACAAAGTAAAGTATGGGATATTACCGATCCGCTGAACCCGGTACAAATGAATAGTTCCCTGAGTGGCAGCGAACTCACTTTTTCACGGGAAGCTTACACTGTTCACCGCTTTATTGCATTTGATGAGAGCGTGGTATATCAACCTGTTTTTTCCGGCCATGTGGCTAATCAGGATTTGCATGCGCTGGCAGCCGCCGATAATATTATTATATGTCCTGATCATCTTAAACCGCAGGCACAGGTACTGGCTGCGCATCATCTAGCGAAGAGAAACATAAAAAGCCTTATAGTCAGTCCGCAGGAAATTTATAATGAATTTTCATCCGGTACGCAAGATGTCAGTGCCATCCGTAATTTTTTGAAAATGTATTACGATCGTTCTTCAAGCAGCGAGATGCCACGAAATGTTTTAATGCTGGGGGATGCATCATACGATTATAAAAACCGTTTGAAGAATAATACGAATTGGGTTCCAACGTATCAGACATACGAAAGCAACGATAAAATCACAGGGTATTGTACCGACGATTTCTTTGGTTTTCTGGATGATAATGAAGACATCAACAGTTTTGCCAGCGGTCAGATCAATACCCTCGATATCGGAGTGGGTCGCATTCCGGTAAGTACCGCCGAAGCTGCGAGGGCTGTGATAGACAAGATTAAATATTATGATAGTGAACAATCGCTGGGTTCCTGGAAAAACAGCATGACCTTCAATGCGGATGATGGCAATGATGCAGTACATATGGAGGATGGTGAGATCATGTCGCAGTATGCTATCGATTCATTACCGGATTATAACCCGACAAAAATTTATGTTGATGGATTTGTAGAGCAAAGTACACCGGCGGGTCCCCGCACACCGGATGCCAATCAGGCTATACGGTCGCAAATTTTCAACGGAACATTTCTGATGAATTATAATGGCCATGGCGGGCCACTGGGATGGTGCGAAGAACGGATCTTTTCGATGGATGATGTAAATCTGATGACCAATCTTAAGAAGCTCCCCTTGTTTATTACAGCTACCTGCGACTTTGCTCCGTATGATGATCCTGCTTCGGTTTCGGCAGGAGAAATTTTATTGAATAAAAGTGATGGAGGTGCCATTGCGCTGATGACTACCACTCGTTTGGTATATCAGGATCAGAACCGGGAAATGAACCTGAAATATATGGCCTCAGGCTTTAAACCCATGGCAAACGGAGCCTTTCCTTCATTGGGTGAAGCCTGGCGCTTGTCGAAAAATTTACGTTATGTAAATTATGTAGGACAGTATGCTGCTGCTAATTTCCGGAAATTTGCCTTGCTGGGCGATCCGGCCCTTCCCCTGGCTTTTCCAAAATACCGGGTACATACCGATAGTATGAATGGGGTGTCGGTGAATGTAAGCTACGACACGTTGAAAGCACTCGGAAAATATACCATCAGTGGGCATATCAGTGATCAGAATGGAACGCTGTTGTCGGATTTTAACGGATATGTGTACCCAACCATTCTCGATAAACCTAAAAAGTTGAGTACACTGCAAAATGGAACCGACAATCCGAAACGGGATTACTATGTTCAGAACAATACGCTGTATAAAGGAAAGGCCAGCGTAAAGAATGGAAAATTCAGTTTCACTTTTGTGGTGCCGAAAGATATCAATTACCAGATTGCAAACGGTAAGATCAGCTATTATGCCGAAAATGGTATAGATGATGCCGCAGGAAATGATAAGAAAATATGGATAGGGGGCAGTAGTAGTCAGGCCGGAAACGATTTGAGCGGGCCTATGATCAAAGCCTATCTGAATAATGAGAAATTTGTAAATGGGGGAATCACCACCCCTAATTCAACATTAATTCTGAAGTTATCAGACGACAACGGAATTAACTATACCGGCAATTCGGTTGGACACGACATCACCGCTACCCTCGATGGAAATGCGCAGGGGATATATGTATTGAACTCCTTTTTTGAAGCCGATGTAGACGATTATCGTTCGGGCAGTGTTAATTTTCCATTAAGTAATTTGAGTGTTGGTAAACACACACTACGGATCAAAGCCTGGGATATTTCCAATAATTCGTCCGAAGCAGAATTGCAGTTTGAAGTGGTTTCCGATGAAGACGGCCAATTATCGCATGTATACAATTATCCCAACCCCTTTACCACTTCCACCCGTTTCATGTTCGAGCATAATATGCCTAACCAGCCTCTGCAGATAGATATAAAAATATTTTCAGCTACCGGAAAAGTGGTCAGGCAAATTCAAACCCAGATACAAAGTGAAGGTACCCGGGTGGATCAGATTGAATGGGATG
>CAYWKR010000274.1:0-3545 GCA_964458785.1 uncultured Bifidobacterium sp.
GGCCGTAGCGCTCGCCCTGGCATTACTTTCGGTATTTCTGATATATCTCTCCTTTCAGGATAAAAAACATAACCTTGAATTGCTGGAACAAAAAAAGGCCTCAGAATACAGGCAACAATTAAGCGAACTGGAAGTAAAATCGCTTCGTTCACAGATGAACCCCCATTTTATTTTCAACTCCCTGAATTCAATCCGGAACTATATTATTAAAAACGAACCACAGATTGCAAGCAGCTATCTGGCCCAGTTTGCTACCCTGATGCGAAGAATCCTGGATGCTTCTCAACAAAGTTATGTGTATATCGACGATGAACTGGAATTATTGAAACTCTATCTCAATCTGGAACAAATGCGTTTTTCACGAAAGTTTCATTACGAAATTACGGTAGATGAGGAAGTGGCCCATGCCAATTATAAAATCCCTTCGATGGTTTTACAACCCTTTATCGAAAATGCTATCTGGCATGGCCTGTTGAATAAAGAAGAAGGTCAGGGGGAACTCCGGATTCAATTTTCCGAATCGCCGGGAAAACATAACGAGATTTGCTGCATTATTACCGACAATGGCATTGGCCGGGTGGAAAGTGAAGCCCTGAAAGGGAGTCTGAAACCCCATAAATCGAAAGGGCTGGAAATTACCCGCGAACGACTGGTAAGGCTTTCCAAGGAGAGTATTCATGAACCCATCGAATTTGAAGACCTGTATTCAGACCAGGGAAAAGCCACCGGAACCCGTGTCATTGTTCATCTTCCGGTGATGTAGCCATCGCGATTTTTTTTAATTATTTGCATTTGTATCTTCGTCACCTTACTTTTAACCTTTACAATATCTCGGAGGCTATGGCTAAACATTTTGGGGTACTCGCACTGATTCTGTTTTGTGTGTATCATTCGGAAGCACAACAAATGAGAAAAGTGCTTAAAAAAAGAACGGCAGAAGCAGGCGTTTGTGGAAGTATAGGTTATTATGGCAATGCGCATTGGGGCGCCGGGGCCAATATCCATTACCTGCATGGCGTAGGAAGAAAGAAGCAATGGTTTAGTATCGGATGCGGACTCCGGGCTCATGTTTTTGGTTCCAAGAAAAGAGAATACACTACCTCCAGTGCCAAACTGACTGCCCTGAATCCGGGCGGCGCCGACACCTTATATATGCCTGAAGTTCAGACCAATACCCTGAATGCCTATGCAGCCATTAAAATTCATGTGAAAAGAGGTGTGGATGTGTTTTTTAACTGGGATATCGGTGGAGTGAACTTTGGTGATTCCAAAATCGGTTATTTCCGTTCGTATGAAACCAATCCGGCCAGTCTGACCGGTGGCAATAAATACAAAACAGAGCCTTATGCATTTAATCTGAACATGGGTGGATCGGATAGTTATGGTACGCTGGTAGCTGAAGGCTATGGTTCCTTCCGTCTCAACCGGCAGATGAACTGGCGTCTTGGATTTAATTATCTGAGAAACGAATACAAAATCGACCGCAATGTTCCGATGAATGGAAAACGATTTTATCAGAACCACTGGCTGGTCATGAGTGGTATTTCTTTCGATATCCGCTGGAAGAAAAACAAAGCACAGGAGAATTACTGGCTCTGATTCACAGCACCCCGCCTTCCCGAAAACATATATATTTGCAGGCCTTAAACTCTGCAATATGTTCAGAACCCACCATTGTGGTGAATTACGCTTACAGCATCACGGCCAGGAAGTAACCCTTTCCGGCTGGGTAAAAACCATACGAAAATTCGGGAGTATTACATTTATCGATCTTCGGGACCGCTATGGTATTACCCAATTATTCTTCAACGAAACGCTGAATAAGCAATTGGAAGAACAGCCACTGGGGCGCGAATTTGTTATTCAAACCAAGGGGATTGTTCGCGAACGCAGTAGTAAAAATGCACAACTGCCTACCGGTGAAATCGAAGTGGAAGTTTCCTCCTGTAATATACTCAATGCCTCGGCTGTCCCCCCCTTTACGCTTGAAGAAGAAAGTGATGGTGGCGATGAACTGCGCATGAAGTACCGTTTCCTTGACCTGCGTCGGGAACCATTAAAACGCAACATGAGTTTACGGTATGCTATTAGCCGCAGTGTCCGGAACTATCTGGATCAGCAACAGTTCATCGAAGTGGAAACACCCATGCTGATTAAATCTACTCCGGAAGGTGCCCGCGATTTCGTAGTGCCCAGCCGGATGCATCTCCATCAGTTTTATGCATTACCGCAGTCGCCGCAATTATTCAAACAATTATTGATGGTAGCCGGATACGACCGGTATTTTCAGATTGTAAAATGTTTTCGCGACGAAGATCTCCGGGCCGACCGTCAACCTGAATTTACTCAAATCGATTGCGAAATGAGTTTTGTAGAACAGGAAGATATTTTACAAATGTTCGAAGGCATGACCAAAGCCGTATTCCGTGATGTGAAAGGTATTGAGTTTCCTGAAGCTTTTCCAAGAATGACCTGGGCTGAAGCCATGGAAAAGTATGGGAACGACAAACCCGATATCCGTTTTGGAATGACGCTGAATCTGTTGAACGATCTGGTGAAAGAACACCCGTTTCCGGTATTTAATGATGCCGAATCGGTATTGGGAATTGTAGCCACCGGATGTGGTGAATATACCCGAAAACAACTCGATGAACTGACCGACTGGGTAAAACGACCACAGATAGGTATGAAAGGACTGGTTTATGTAAAATGTGGCAGTGATGGAAGTTTCAAAAGTCCGGCCGATAAATTTATTCCAGAAGAAACCTGGAAAGAGGTGGCCAGTCGTTGTGGCGCGCAACCCGGTGATCTGATCCTGATTCTTGCCGGGAAGTCGGCACCCACGCGCAAAGCCATGTCGGAATTACGACTCGAAATGGGTGAGCGTCTGGGTTTACGAAACAGGGAAGAGTTCAAACCTTTATGGGTAACCGATTTTCCATTGTTTGAATACGACGAAGAAAGTAATCGGTTTAATGCCTGCCATCATCCGTTCACATCGCCAAAACCCGAACATCTTGAGTGGATGAATAACCGGGAGAAGTATGGCGATATTAAAGCCAATGCCTATGATCTGGTTTTAAATGGAACTGAAATCGGAGGGGGTTCCATTCGTATTCATAACAAGCATATACAGGAACTGATGTTCGATGCCCTGGGATTCAGCCGGGAAGAAGCGAATGAAAAATTTGGATTTTTACTGAGTGCCTTTGAATACGGCACCCCACCCCATGGAGGTATTGCCCTGGGCTTCGATCGCTTATGTGCCTTATTGGGTGGAAGTGAATCGATTCGCGATTTTATTGCCTTTCCAAAAAACAATGCCGGAAGAGATACCATGCTGGATGCCCCTTCAGTGATTGATGACGCACAACGTAAAGAACTCGGGTTATAAGCATTCGAAACTCCTTGTTTCCGGATTCCTTCCCGATTATCCGATCTGAAAACTATATTTAAACCATGTTTTTAATCCGTCCACGGATTTTTCAATACCGGATCGTATTTTTTTTCATCGCTCTGTTTATTCAGACTGTGGAGTTGGGCGC
>CAYWKR010000275.1:0-3538 GCA_964458785.1 uncultured Bifidobacterium sp.
TTACATCATTGGTTCCAACTTTTCCCTGTATGAAAGCCAGCCCTGTACTGTTTAACGTTTTTGTATTCAATCCGTTGACCCAGCTACTGGAGTTCAGCGCAGTACCCGATGTACAGGCCGTATACAACGCACTACCCGACAATTGTGAAGGATCTCCGGCAAATCCATACAGGGAATTCGAAGCAGAAGAGGTGCTTGTACTGTATAATGTAAAGGCTGCACTTACCGCAGTGATTGTTGCATTGCTGGGAATACCACTTAAATCGAAATGAGCCCAACCCCGGTTACCGGTACTAAAGAGACCGGTCATGGCATCATTATTTTTTACTCCGGCCGATGTGACTGAACCGGTCATCAGATTCCCGGAACTGGCCGGAATACTCACCGTTATCTGAGCATGGGATGCGGAGGCTGAACATAAAAAAAGAATGGCCCCCAATAAGGAGCGAACGTATGATGGCTTCATACAGAAATGGTTTAGAGCCTAAACTTACATTGTGAGTGGCTGATTTCCAAACAACTGTGTTCATGCCGGCTCAAAAAATCCGTGATTAGTAGAAGGCATCCCGTATATGAAAAATTTCGGCTTCTTCCCCGGGAGGGCAAATCACGGAAATAACATCAAACCGTATATCCCTGTATGTTTTATCGTATAAAAAAATACGGGCCGCCTCACAAACACTTTGCATTTTAGCTTTCGACACCGATTCTTCAGGATACCCCAATACGGTAGATGTTCTGGTTTTCACTTCTACAAATACATATATATCATCTTGTCGGGCTATGATATCAATTTCTTTATGACCATGCGTCCAGTTGCAGGCCACAATTTCATACCCCGCTTTCTTCAGATGCTCTACGGCCCGTTGTTCGCCTTCATTTCCGAATTGACGCTTTGTATTCATTAATTACTAAATTTACGGGTTTTAGAATTATGAAGCATTTGATTGAACGTTTCACCCAGCAGCTGGAAGAAGCCATGCAAATCGGTGAACTAGTGAGTATCCCGTTTGAAGTAAAGAATCTTCAAATGGTTTTAGTGAGTGGATTAGGTGGAAGTGGTATTGGTGGAAGTATAGCACAGGAATACGTGTATGATAAACTCCGCATCCCTTTCCTTGTAAATAAAGATTATTTCATTCCGGCCAGTGTAAATGCACAAACCCTTTTCATTGCCTGTTCGTATTCCGGAAATACCGAAGAAACCTTGCAGGCGGTAGAAAGCGCACGTAAGGCCAAAGCTCGAATTGTGTGTATCACATCGGGAGGGGCATTGGCTGCCTTTGCCCGGAAACATAAATTATGCCTCATCGAAATTCCGTCGGGCATGCCTCCCCGTTCATGTCTGGGATATTCGCTGGTACAATTACTGGCTGTATTAAAAAAATGTTGCTTACTGAAGACACCGGTCTTTGCCGAAATTGGAAGTGCCATTGAACGACTCCGTAAAGAACAGACTGGGATTCGTAAACAGGCGCAAAAAATTGCGGAACAACTGGCCGGTCGTATTGTGGCACTATACTCCATTGCCGGCCGGGAAGGATTAGCCATCCGGTTCAGGCAACAATTGAACGAAAACAGCAAAATTCTTTGTTGGCATAATGTGGTTCCGGAAATGACGCATAACGAAATTGTAGGCTGGCGGAACAGTCATCCCAATCTGGCCGTTGTTTTTTGCTATCATGCCGACGATTATGAAAAAAATATCCAGCGACTGAAAGTGCTGAAAAAAGTAGTTCGCCAGTACCAAACCCAAACCCTCGACATCGTAATAAAAGGAAGTAATTACTGGGAAAAAGCCTTTTATTTTATTCATCTGACCGACTGGATTTCTGTTTTTCTGGCCGACAGGAATCATCAGGATGCCATGGAAGTAAAAGTGATTGATCGCCTGAAAAAAGAAATGGCTAAAAAATAATCTTGCATTTCTGCCCCCTAAACTTGAAATTTGCCCCAATTACCTAATTATGAAGAAGGAACAACTTACACTTTGGCTGGTTATTATGCTGGTATTTCTGAATGCCGGTTTCAGGGTTTTGAATGCCAGCCTGCATATCTATAATCTGGTACCGGTAGCCGCCCTCGGATTATTCAGCGGTGCGGTACTTTCACAAAAAAAATACGCCTATCTGGTACCCCTGGCAGCCATGCTCCTTTCCGATCTGGGCATTGGTTACTTCACCCATCTGCAGGGCTTCTACGGAATTTCACAAATCATCAATTACAGTGCCCTTATCCTGGTCACCTTTCTGGGTACACAAATGAAAAATCGCAAGGCTACTACTATTGCTGGTTTTACTATCAGCTCTTCACTGCTTTTTTTCCTGTTGTCGAACTTCGGTACCTTTTTAGGCGGATATTATGAGTATAGTCTCAACGGACTCATTCAGTGCTTTACCCTGGCCATTCCCTTTTACAAAAGTGAACTGGCTACCACCTTCTTCGTGAACAGTTTTCTTGGCGATCTCTGCTTCTCGGGTGTAGCCTTCGGATTGTTGCATTTGCTGCAACCACAGCCTGCCAGCGTAAAATTGCCAAAGTAAACGCCCCTTCTGCTTTAATTACTTTAGTAAGCCCATTTGAATACAGAAACAAGGCTTTCCTTATAGAGAATTTTCATTCCTCTCCTTTTTCTTTCCGCAATTAATTCTAGATCCGACTCTTTGGATTTTTTCAATCCAGAACGTAAAGAACAAAACACGAACAGAGCATCAGGATTTGTTCATATAAGAATTACATTTGAGAACATAATGTATTTCCAATGACAGCCAATTCACCCGCTCAGGGTCGTCGTGATACAGAAAAAACAACCGGCACGGTTCCGGTGAAGATGGCCTTTATTGATGATCAGGCCTTTCCCCTTCACGAAGGAGAAACAATTCTTCAGTTTATCAGAAGGCACAAAGACCATCATCTGGTTCCCACCTTATGCGATGCTCCCCATCTGGAACCTTTTGGCGCTTGTCGTGTGTGCAGTGTCGATGTGGCGCTGAGTCCCAAGGGCAAGGCTAAAGCCATGGCTTCCTGTCATACCCCGGTGATTCCCGACTCCTATATTTATACCAACAGCGAACGTATTCAAAAACTTCGCCGGAATATCATTGAACTGGTATTAACCGATCATCCGCTCGATTGCCTGACCTGCGAAGTGAACAATAATTGCGAGTTGCAAGATGTGGCAGCCAGAGTGGGTGTTCGGGATGTGCGTTATCCGGCCGGAAAAAATCATCTCAACCGGAAGAAGGATCTGAGTCACCCATACATGACGTCCGATTTAAGTAAGTGTATTCATTGTTTTCGATGTGTGCGGGCCTGCGACGAGATACAAGGTCAATTTGTATTAAGTATGGCCGGACGTGGGTTTGATACCAAAATCATCAAAGGTTCGGATGTCTCTTTCATGGAAAGCGACTGTGTCAGTTGTGGTGCCTGTGCCCAGACTTGTCCCACCAGTGCCATCAGCGATGTTTTTGAAAGTAAAAGCATTGCCGTTTCCGATAAAACACGTACCATATGCACCTATTGCGGTGTAGGTTGT
>CAYWKR010000276.1:0-3516 GCA_964458785.1 uncultured Bifidobacterium sp.
CATCAACAGCTACCTATTCTTGTAGTTCAGAAAGTGCTTCAGAAGATATTTTTATACTGAAATTAGATCCTAATGGGAATTTTATATGGGTGAAGACCATTGGAGGATCTGGACTTGATTACGCAAATGCAGCTTTAACCTGTATGAATAATGATATTGTACTGACAGGTAAATTTACAGCTACAGTTGATTTCGATCCGGGAGCTTCAATTTATAATTTATACGGAACAGGAAATTCAATGTTCATTGCTAAAATTGACTCTAATGGTAATTTTATTTGGGCAAAGCAAATAGGCCAACCAGATGGTGGTGAAACATTTTCTATTGCAACCGATTTACAGAATAACATATACACAACAGGCCATTATTTTTATAGTGGCCCTGCAGATTTTGATCCAAGTGTGAATAATTATTACTTATCATCAAACGATGGGAGTGCTGTAGATATATTCATTTCAAAAATTGATATAAATGGAAATTTTATGGCCGCTTATTCAATTGATTGTCATACCAATTATGATGCAAGTTCCTATTCGATAATCGTTGATAGTTTCTCTAATATATTTATCACAGGTGTTTTAATTGATAGTATTACATTCGATTCAACCGGATTGGTAACCCTTTATGCTAGCGGTCCGGGAGATATCTTTATAGCTAAGTATTCGCAATGCAATTCTTCTTCAACATTTTCTTCTGCTTCATCATGTGATAGTTTCTATTGGGAAAAGAGTAATTTATATTATTCCGCAAGTGGATTGTATTATCATTATGGGGTAAACAGTATGGGGTGTTTAGTAGTTGATTCATTATCACTGACCATTAATCACCCTACAACTGCAACCTATAATCAAACTTCCTGTTCAACATATTTTTGGCCAGTTAGCCAATTAACCTATGCTCAATCTGGACTTTATACTTACGCCACAATTGACTCAATTACTGGTTGTTCAATATTTCATGAATTGAATTTAGAAGTCAAACCACAACCCACTGTTGTTTCACCGGGCAATCAGAATTATTGTAACGGCCAATCGGTTGCAGCCATACCCTTAAGTGGCAGTCCGGCCAATGTGGTTTTCGATATCAGTGGGGGTGCGGCAAGGGGTATGCCCAATCAACTGAATACATTGCAATTACCGGCTTTTGTTGCCGGTCCTTCTGGAACCTCGGTGGTTACCCTTCTACCGCATGCCAATGGTTGTACCGGTAATGCAGTTACCTATAACTTAGCTGTGAGTAATTGTCCGCCATTAACCCTCAATCTTAAATTTTATATACAGGGTTATTATACTTCCAATGGATACATGCAAAACGTATTGTATAACGAGGGGGTAAGCAGTGAACCGCTTTCGGTGAATTGCGATTATGTAATTGTGGAGTTGCATAGTGCGCAAGCTCCTTATGCCATGATAAAAACCACCATTGCTACCCTGAAAACCAATGGAACCCTACAATGTAATTTTCCGGGGTCGGTAACGAATACCCCATTTTATATTGTGGTTCATCATCGCAATACCTTAACCACTTGGAGCCATGCACCGGTTATGATGACATCGGGTGTATTCTACAATTTCTCTGATCAGGCCTCAAAAGCTTACGGCGATAATCAACTGGAAATGGAACCCGGCATTTTTGCTTTCTTCAATGGCGATCTGAATCAGGAAGAAAATATTGATTTACTGGATGCAACCATACTGGAAGCCGACGTATTTGATTTTGTTTCCGGGTATTACGATAGTGATCTGAACGGCGATGGCAATACCGATCTGCTCGATGTTCCGATTCTGGATATGAATATGTTCAATTTTGTGTATGCACAGCATCCCTGATTCTGGTTTTTAGGAATGAGAGCATCAGCATTTGCATGTGATGTGCTCTTCTTCTTTTATCCCCTCCACCATCATGGGTTGATGTTGATGGAGACGCTTCCTTATAAATCGTACACTCATTTTTATTCATCTTCCTTAGTTTTACCCTTCGAAAACGAATTATGCCGGCCATACAACTCTCTGTCATCATACCCATTTATAACGAGGCCCTGAATATTCCCACCTTGTATAAACGACTTAAACGAGTGATGCTGAGTTTGCAGCTTAGTCACGAACTTATTTTTGTGAACGATTGCAGCCGCGACGAGTCCCTCGAACTCATCAGGGATTTGAACTGTACAGACCCTGCCGTAAAATTTATCGACTTCAGCCGGAATTTTGGACACCAGCTGGCTGTTACTGCCGGATTGGCCTATAGCTCGGGAGATGCCGTTGCCATTATCGATGCCGATTTACAGGATCCGCCCGAACTCATTGCCGATTTATATAAAAAAATGAATGAAGGATTTGAAGTAGTATATGCCAAACGCAAAAGCCGGAAAGATAAAAGTGTTTTGAAGAAAGCAGCCTATAAAACCTTCTATCGCTTGCTGGCCCGTATCTCTCAAATCGATATTCCCCTCGATACCGGCGATTTCCGCATCCTAAAGCGTTGTGTGGTGAAGCAACTCAACCAGATGCCGGAACAACATAAATTTCTGCGCGGACAAATTGCCTGGCTCGGATTTAAACAATCATTTATCGAATACGATCGGGAAGCACGTGCCGCCGGCGAACCGGGCTATTCGTACCGAAAATTATTTCGCCTGGCCCTTGATGGCATCACCTCCTTCTCCAATATGCCGTTGCGGGTTGCCACCCTCATGGGTTTTGTAGTCTTCTTTATTTCTCTCATCCTGATGGTGTATACCCTGGTGTCGTTTCTTTTCTTTCACGACAGTACCCCAAGGGGCTGGTCTTCTATCATGATTTCGGTACTCTTTATCGGGGGAATACAATTACTGAGTATCGGCATTATAGGCGAATATATCAGTCGCATCCTTAGTGATGTTCGTAAGCGTCCCCTGTTTGTGGTTCGGGAAACCAATCTGTCAGAACCCGAATAAAAATGGGAATAAAGCATTGGCAGGCTTCTTCCCCGTGCAACGACTAATAAAATACGAGATGATGTACTTTTGCCCCCATGCAAAAAATCACTGTTACCTTATTGCCCCTGCTTTTGGGTCTCCTGTTTTTAAGTTCCTGCAGGAATGGATTTACTGTAAAAGGAAAAATTGAAGGAATGCCCGAACAAGGGTACCGACTGGAAGAATTACAAATTGATGGGAATCTGCTGGTCGATTCCGGAATCACCCGGAAGGATGGCAGTTTCGAAATCACACACAAAGCTTCTGAAGAAAGTTTGTACCGTCTGAAATTTATGCAGGGCAAATACATCCTGCTGGCACTGAATAAAGGCGACGACGTTTCGCTGACGGGCTCCTGGAACGATTTGGAAAACTACAAAGTACAAGGCTCCCAGGGTAGCATGGCCATGAAAAGCTTTCTGGTTAACCTTCGGGAAAATATTCGCGATATGAGTACGCTGCAGGTGATACTCGACTCTATTAAAGCGCATCCCGAACGTGATTCATTACGACCATCCGCCGAACAGGATATACGGGATATCAACCGGCGTTTTCTCGAC
>CAYWKR010000277.1:0-3511 GCA_964458785.1 uncultured Bifidobacterium sp.
GGTCATTCCAACTGGAATGGGAGTGGCTGTATTCACTCTGATTGTTGTACCTACTACCTGTCCCTGTGGTCCTCCTCCCCCGCAACCCCAGGCTGAAATGATTAGTCCGAAAGCGAGTATCCTTAACGAAAATTGTTTCATCATAGTCCGTTTATTATTTTGTACAAGAAAGCAAATGTATTAATAAATTATTTTATTCCAAATACAGGCACAATATATATACGATATTTGAAATGTGGCATAATTTTCGAAATTAAATTAATTTGTTCCCTTTATTTGGAAATGCAATAGATATTCCTTAGGAGGGTATATTTTACTGCATTCCGCATGTACTGGTTTCAAATCAAATCTAAATTTTCTATACTTCCTAACACGTTATTTTAAATTTCGGTCAATGCATCTTTTACGTCTCTGAATGGTGGCAGACAGTGCTGATTCCTGCAAATAAAAATAAGTGTTTCCCTTTGATTACTATTTCCCCCGAACCGGTCGGCCAGTGCTCCCCCTGCCGAGACTACAAACTGAACGTTCGAATTATTGCTTTTGGTATACAGAATGGAATAATATTCTGCAGCCAGAGGACCCAGAATGTGTACTTCAGTCTGCGGTTTCTGCCCTTCAGCCCCTACCTGGCACCAGAAAGCAAAAGACGATGGGTATTGATGCACCAGCTGTTTTATCCCTTTGTACATGGTTTCTGAATGGTACCCATAACCGGAATCCGGCCACAGGTGATCTAATTTCTGTAATAAGCCACAAAAAACGGCATTGGGTGAAGGCAGTGAATGATCGTAAATCTCGTATTGTGGCCAGGGCATGCCTCGTAGGCGTTCATCTGAATACGTAATCAGAGGATTTTCGCCATGCCGGAAAAATTGTAACAAATGATCAGCCAGACTACAACAATTCTGGTAATACGTCTCCTGACCGGTAATCAGACCCATCTGAAAAAGCGCTTCAGCCAGATAGACCAGATCGTCGGCATAGGCATCACCACAGGAATGTTCATCGATACGGTAATGGGCCCAACCCTGATTTTCCTTTCTGAAACGGTTCCATAAACCATCCAGTTCTTTTTGGGCAGTTTCCAGAAAGATTTTATCCCGGGTATAAAGAAATGCCTCCAGCATATTGGTGATACATAATGCATTCCAGGAAAGAATAATTTTGGTATCGGTGAATGGTCGGGGGCGATTCATCCGGTACTGATAGAGACGATTCATCCATTCTGGTATTGCTTTAATATACCCTTCCTGTGTAGCAGCCAGACTTTCCGATGTGATATACAGAATATTCCGGTATTCAAAATTGCCGTTCTCACTGCAATTGAACAGGCCGGCTGCGTAAACACCTTCAGAACCTAATACTTCCTGAAGTTCGTTCCAAGTCCAAAGATAATACAGACCTTCTTCACCTTCGGTATCCGCATCCTGTGCACTGAAATAGCCTCCTTCAGGGGCATGCATTTCGGTATTCAGCCAATGAAAAATTCCTTTCAATGCTTGGTAAAAAACCGGATCTTCACTTTTATGGAAAGCCCATGCATATAATCCCAATAACTGTGCATTATCATACAGCATTTTTTCAAAATGAGGCACCCTCCATTTGTTATCGGTGCTGTAACGGGAAAATCCTCCCCCTACATGATCATGAATTCCGCCCTGGGCCATGCACCGCAATGTAAAAAGAACATGATGTTTATCTGAATCAGAACCCTGCCGGGAAAGAAAGCGAAGTATGGTGGCAGAAGGAAATTTGGGCGCCGACCCAAAACCTCCATGTTCCCGGTCGGCCTGCTTCATCATCCTTAAAGTTATTTCATGGGTAGAATCATTCTCATCTTGTTCTGTAACGGGTGAAAACAGATTTCTGCCAAGATGTTCCTCCAGTTTCATCGCCTGAATATTTGCATCTTCCCTGCGTTCGGAGTAATAGTTCATTACCGAATGCAGCACTTCTTTCCACGACGCCCTGCCACCCATTCGTTTAGGAGGGAAATAGGTTCCACCATAAAAGGCTTTTTTATCGGGGGTCAGAAAAACATGCAAAGGCCAGCCACCGCTACCTGTCATCGCTTGTACAGCCTGCATGTAATAGTGATCCACATCGGGCAATTCTTCGCGATCTACTTTAATATTGATAAACCCTTCGTTCATCAGGGCTGCGGTCGATTCATCCTCGAAACTTTCCCTTTCCATCACGTGACACCAATGGCAGGATGAATATCCAATACTGAGTAATACCGGTTTATTTTGTTGAACAGCCTCGTTAAAAGCTTCTTCGCCCCAGGCTTTCCATTGAACCGGATTATGTGCATGCTGTAACAAGTATGGTGATTTCTCACGAATCAAGTCATTAGCCATAGATACAAATTACTTGTTTCTTTTTCCTAAACCATATAATAAAAATGCATTATACCCAAAGGTTGAATTTCGATCAGCACTCCCGTACCCTCCCAGGTAGGCAGGTGGCAATTCTACAAAACGGGATGAATTAAGCATAGCCTTTAAACGGAAATTCCATCCAAAAAATAAATTCGGTACCACTTCCAATCGGAAACCTGCATTCAGTTCTGCCCAATGGGCCAGAAAACGATCGGAAGGAATCTGTCCTGTGGAAATGCCCCAAACAGGATCATTAATTTGATACCTAGCGGTACTCCGGTTCACATTGGCTATACCATACCGAACACCAATTATGGCATTATCCATATCACCCTGAAACATAGGGCGAAATAAAAACTGATCCACTCCGATCCGGAAAAACATGGTTGAACTCTGATAATCAACTACGGCATTCTTCCAAGTGGAACGGGCATATCCTCCTTCGAGCACTGCGAGTAATTCTTTTCTGAAACGATAATCCAGTTGAAACTCCATGGTTTTATATTTCTTCTGCATCAGATTTTCTGTGAGTTTGGCTAGATCCAATCCCAACCGAACATACCTGTATCGGGTTACCGGCGTTTTTTCCTCAAGCGAATCGGAAGGAGATGCGGATACATGAAGTACTATGAACATTATAACCGTAAATGATATAAGCAGGCGCAGCAAGTTGTTTCTATAGTTAGGGTTTGAAGAGAAGCTGAAGATGTTCATTTCCTGCCTCGTTTGTTACGGCCGGTTTTTTCAGAACAATACTATCGAGCAGATGTTTTGTATAATTCAATGATTGAATATCGAAATAATACTGATAGCCACAGGCCCTTGAGATGTAATGCAGCTTTCGTTCATAACGAATGATCAGAGTATCCCGTTGTGTAAGGTTGGAAGAATCGGGTTGTAAAATGAAACCGGAACTGTCGGCAAGGGTTTGTAATGGAATTGAAAACGAGGTGCTGTTGCGGAGTGACCAATACGATGACGGGTTATCGAGGCGCAGCAATATTCCGTTGTTCAACGTAGTATCCTGTAATACACTACCATCCGACACATAAAAACCGGCATTCATAAAGGTCTGTATGGGTTCTGTACAATAATCCCCCGGAGTACATGAAAATAAAATCAGAGAG
>CAYWKR010000278.1:0-3509 GCA_964458785.1 uncultured Bifidobacterium sp.
CTATCCCCGGCCGGTACCGCCATAATAGCCCCGGTACCATAACCCATCAACACATAATCGGCAATCCATACCGGAATTTCCTTTCCGGTGAAGGGATGTATCGCATAGGCCCCAGAAAAGCAACCACTCACTTTTTTTGCTTCTGCCATCCGGTCTCGTTCGCTACGTAGAGAAGTGTTCCGGATATATTGTTCAACCTCTGACTTCAGATCCGCTGAGCAAATACTCATTACCAGTTCATGTTCAGGGGCTAAAACCATAAAGGAAACGCCGAAAATAGTATCTGGCCGGGTGGTATACACCCTGATACTGGCATCAGAATCTTTCAGTTTGAAATCAATTTCTGCACCTTCGCTTTTTCCAATCCAGTTTCGTTGCATTTCTTTTAAACTCTCCGGAAATTCAACCTGATCAAGACCTGTCAAGAGACGCTCGGCATAGGATGTAATGCGGAGAAACCACTGACTCAATTTCTTCTTTTCCACCGGGTGCCCTCCGCGTTCCGATACCCCATTCACCACTTCATCATTGGCCAATACGGTTCCCAACGCTTCGCACCAGTTTACATAACTTTCAGATCGGTAGGCCAAACGATATGTCATCAGTTCTTCCGGTGAAAGGTTCCCCATTTTCCCTATTAATGTAGAAATGGGTTCGGCCTTACCACTTTCCGGATTGAACCAACTATTAAAAAGCTGCAGGAAAATCCATTGTGTCCATCGGTAGTATGTAGGGTCTGATGTTCGTACCGACCGGCTCCAGTCGTAACAAAATCCTATATTCCCCAACTGTTCGCGATACCGTTGAATATTGTTCTCTGTGGTTGTAGCGGGATGCTGTCCGGTTTCAATAGCATATTGTTCGGCGGGTAATCCAAAGGCATCAAAGCCCATCGGATGCAGTACATTGTATCCATTCAGACGTTTAAAGCGGGAATAAATATCGGAAGCGATATAACCCAGCGGATGGCCTACATGCAATCCGGCACCGGAAGGATACGGAAACATATCCAGCACGTAGCATTTGGGTTTCGTATGATCCTCGTGAACTTTATATTGATTCCGTTCTTCCCATATCTTCTTCCACTTCGCTTCTATTTCTCCAAACTGATATTGCATAAGGCCCTCTTTTTTTTAAGCGCTCAAAGATAGAGGGCGGATGGGAATTCTCAGCCGAACCGGTTCGAATCGACCGGATGTTTTAATTCAAATACTGTCATTCCCGGAAACAATGACTTCCAATCATATTCACTTTCCGGATTTTTACTTTGGAAAATGGCAAACAAACTACTGCCGCTGCCGCTGAGTGAAACAAAATCGGCCCCTTCAAGATAAAGCCTGTCTTTTATCGATTTCAATGCAGGGAATGAAGAAAAAAATCCTTCCTCGAAAACATTTTCAATATGGATTTTCCAGTTGGCTGGTGGCTGCTGTAAAAACGATAGCCAATGAGATGGTGCTGCTGTAGCGGTCACTTGCTGAAATGCCTGCGCTGTGGAACGATGAACAGCGGGATACACCAATACGATCGTTCCCATTGGAACCGAAAATGACAGCGGCTGCAGTATTTCGCCCCGACCCGATGCGAATGCAGGTTGGTTTTGAATAAAAAACGGACAGTCGCTTCCCAATTCCAAAGCATACGCAAGTAGCTGTTCATTTGCCAAACCCAGTGTAAATAATTGGTTTAAGAGTTTCAGCATAAAGGCGGCATCCGAAGATCCACCACCCAATCCTGCCCCCATGGGAATAATCTTATGCAAATGAATATGAACCGGAGGCAGGTGCGGAAAATCGCGGCGCAGCACATGCCAGGCCTTCAGTACCAGATTATGTTCAGGATCGCCGGGAATGGGTAATCCGGAAGATTCAAATAGTAACTCCGGTGCCTCCATACATTCTAAAATATCGCACAATGGAACAGGGTAAAATACCGTTTCGAGGTCATGATATCCATCGGGGCGACGGGCAGTGATATATAAGCCCAGATTGATTTTTGCATTCGGAAACACGACCATGTGGTAAAGATAAAAAAAAAGCCCCCGGTTTTCGGGGGCTGTGGTTTAATGCGTGGAAATTATTTTTTGTTTATGACTTTTCATCTGATCTATCAGTGCCTTCATGGCCAAATCGAAAGACTCTTCAAACAATTTCGATTCGTGCTTTACAAAGAAGGTATGCTTAGGCACATGAACTTTAATTTCTGCTATCTTATCCTTAATCTGATGAACCACGTTATCGACCTTCAGGTAAACTTCCACATCCACAATATTATCGTGGTAGGTTTTCAGCTTCACTACTTTTTCATTGACGTGATCCAGAAGTTTCTTGTCGGCATCGAAACGATGCGTTCTAATTTGTACGTTCATTTTAGAAATTTTTTCTGTGAATAATAATATGTAAAAGAGCTAACATAAAAGTAATGTGCATTTCCCCTATTTTCAAAATAAATTCTGTCAATTATCGAAAACGTAAGGTTTTAATATATTTTTAGCATTCACGAAGCAGATATGGAGGAGACCCGGTACGATGTAGTAGTAGCAGGGGCTGGATTGGGTGGATTGTTTACCGCGGCCCTTTTGGCCAAGGCAGATTTAAAGGTTTTGGTATTGGAAAAAAACAAGCAAAGTGGTGGTTGCCTGCAGTCGTTTGCCATGGCCGGACACCGTATCGATACCTCGGTACACTATGTGGGTAGTATGAAACCGGGACAGGTACTATGGAAATTGTTCCACTATCTGAACCTGCATGATTCACTCCAATGGGAACCTCTTCACGAGGATTGTTTCGACCGGATTATCTGGAATGGCACTGAATATTGTCTGGCACAAGGCTACGATGGTTTTATCCGTTCCCTTCAGACGTCCTTTCCGGAAGCAGCTGCCGCTATTGTAAAATACACCGAACGGGTAAAACATATTTGCAGCATTTTCCCCATGTATCAGCTTCAGAACGGAGATCCGACCCTGAAGCAGGAAATCAGCCGCTATTCGATACAGGATATTTTTAATGAATTACAACTTCCGAACGATTTGCAGGAAGTGCTTTGTGGAAATAATTTGTTGTATGGCGGGTCTCCTAAGCATACTCCTTTTTATTTACATGCACTGATCATGAATTCGTACATCGAAGGAAGTGCTAAATGCAAAAGCGGAAGTGCTTCCATTACCCGATCTCTGGAGCGATGTATTCTCCGTTTCGGCGGGAATATTATCCGCTCCGCTGAAGTGAGCGGATTCTATGGCCCGGAGGGTTTAATTGAATATGCAGCATGTGCAGATGGAAAAAGGTATTTTGGCAAGCATTTCATTTCCGGGTTTCATCCGGCACAAACTTTCGAACGTGTTTTTTCTCCCTGGAACCGGCCCGCAACCCTGAAACGTACTCGTGGTATACCCAATACACTTTCCTGTTTTATGCTGCATGCTCTTGTTCGCGAACAGTCCTTACTTTATCGCCGTGAAAATCTGTATATCCATTTGAAAGATGTTTGGTTTGATGAAGAACAGA
>CAYWKR010000279.1:0-3507 GCA_964458785.1 uncultured Bifidobacterium sp.
AACCTGCCATCAGTGGCAATAAACTTATGGCAGAACATATTTATGAACCTGCTGTTCTGGCATTACGTAAGGAAACCATCCGGTTAAACGAAACACTGGAAGCACTGAATATTTTAAAGAATATTCCTACGGCACGTCTGGAACGCTTGTTGACCGAACATATCGATTGCTGCAGTTACCGTTTGGATGCATGGTTTACCGCATTGGTGCAATCGAAACTGGCCGATATGCGGAAAGGCGCCGATAAAAAAAGTAAGCAGGGTATTTATATAGGTGCGTATGGATGGTTACAACAGGTGAAACCAGAAAATAAAAATCTTCAACCGGTGAACCTGCAGGGGTCTTTACAGGATGTATTTCATCCCGATACTAGTGATCCCCTGATGAAAGACGCTAATAATCTAGGATACATTCATGCTCCTTCGTTGAATCAGGCTGCCACCGCTGCTATACTGCGTAATGCATTTGATTCGAATAAAGGAAGCGGAGCTCAAAATCCATTTGCTATTAATCTTACGTCTGACCGGGTTCGTATTGCCGAACAATTTCTGGAAGGCATACGCAATGGTCAACCTTTAGCAGCATTGCTGGGCTACCATTTCGAACGAGGATTACATGATCATCATCAACTGGGACCCGGTGAGGTAGATAAATTTATCTATCCGCTTCGTAAAGTATTTCCATTGGTGCTGAAAAAACTGGAGGACAGTAAAACTCCCGCGGAAGAATCGGTTGAATACCTCGATGCCCAAAATGTGGTGGATGGTTTAAAACTGATTCAACATATACAGGAACATCCTGGCAGCACCTATCCGTTTGGATTTCCGGCTACGGCCTTACCTCCCGCCACCGCCACAGAAGCTAACGCCATCAATAAACAGGTAAAAGTGATTATCGACATTCACGATGCCATTGGTGATTTGGTTCTCTCAGAACAAGTGTACCAAACGGTATTAGGAAATTTCGAACGGGCTTCAGGAAATGCCGACGCTTTTAGTAAAGGAAATTACCCTCCTGAAATTGAAATCAGTCATACCCCCCGGAGTGGTATTACCTTAACCCATCGCATGGCCATTCATCTCGATCCACTGGCAACAGCTCCCGTGGGATCGGCCCCTCGTGTGACCGGAGAACCCGCATTCTTTCAATGGTTGACCCAATTGTTACCCCCCCCACAAAAAATTGCCTGTGTGGTAAGTTATCAATCACCGGTGTTGGCAGCGACCACCCGATTGGTAACACAAAGCGATTTAAATCTTCATGCAGCCGATTTATTTCAATGGCTACAGCCTCATTCCGAACAGGGCATGAATGAAATCGATGACCGGATTTACCATTATATCCGATATACCCATTGCGATCACCCCGACCTGCAGGTAAGTATACGGTATACCGAAATTCCGGATCCTGCCGACCGGAGTATAGTCTCCTTTTTTGAATTGTCGGCTTTACTACAGGCAGTAAAAAAAATAGGTAAGGGCGACCGATACCTCAAACCGGAACATTTTTCACTGGCACAGGCTGGCGAACAGGTGAAAGGAACCTGGGATATTGCACAACTTACTAACCGGCTTCAGGAAGTTAAAGCGCAACTGAACATCCGTACAACCGAATTACATACGCTGCTTCAATCAATTCAAAGTATTCAATCCCTGCAAAATGATTTTCGGGCGGAATTAACGCCCCATGTAACAGACCCCTCTTTGCTTGAAAGCATTGTTCTTCAAACTGAAAAAGACATTCGTCAACTTCTTCGCCAACCCGATGCCCTGGCCATCAACGCATGTTGCGACCAACTCGATGAAACCCTTTCACCTGTTGTGAATGCTGCCACCCGTTCTATTTTAAAAACATTTTATTCCAACGTACTGCAGGCCTATATCACCGATTTTTCACTATTCGATACCCAGTTGAAAGATGGCAGTTCGCTTTGCCAGGCCCTGCATTTGTTTCGCGATTTTCAATGTGGAAGTGGTGTCTGGTTTCAGGACATTCGTGCCGTATATGAGCGGGTACGTACATCCTGCGAAATCCTTATAGGAAGATGGGAAGAAAAAATGAATAGCTACGATGTACAGATAGCCCTCTTCAATCCGGCCGGTGACCCTACATTGCAATTTGCCTTGCTTCAAAAAGCAGAAGCAGAAATTTCGGTAGAAGTGCATACCGAATTACCACCGGATTTACAGGTATTTAAGAACACCATCCTCGACCTTCAACGGACGAATTTCGAGAATAAACTCAATCAGATTCGTTCTATAAAAACCGCACCCCAGAATACGGTACTAGCCTTTATGCAAAATGCCGATACCATTCTGCAGGATCTGAACATCTATGATGCTGTTCCCTTCGACACAGATCAACAGTGCAATTCACTCTATGCCCAGCGCTTAGCCATAAGTACTTTAAAGGAAAGTATGTATACTACCCTGCAGTCGCTTTACGAACAACTCAATGAGGCCATTCTTTCTTTTGATGCGCTACTTGCTGAAGCAGATTTGCAAAGCGATTCAAACGCCAAAATTCCTGTTCTTCTGAAGGCCGCTAAAAAACTACTCGGTGAGGATGCTGTGCTCATTCCCCGGTTTCAAAGCGATACTCCCTTTAAAAACGAATTCCAGAAAAGCTATGATGCTGCCGTAAACCAGGATCTTCTGTCATTTTCAAAAAACACCGGCTCTTCCCTGCTTCCTGTAGAAGACTGGCTTTCGGGAGTAGCCCGTGTCAATACTAAGGTTCACAACTGGGAATCGCTTTCCATTTATTCAAATGCCTTTTCATCTGGCATCGCACCAGGGTTACTTCCTTTACAATTCCCGTATCAGGATAATGATCGCTGGTTAGCTCTTCCATTCAAAAATCCTGATGACCCGAACGATACATTCAGTATTCAGGGCGATAAACTGTTATATACTTCGCATTTCGCAAAACCCTTTCAGATATCCGATTCATTTTGCGGTATCATTATCGACGACTGGACAGAGGTTATTCCCCAGGCCGATGAAACAACCGGTATTGCATTCCATTACGACCAACCCAACAGCGAACCTGCTCAAAGTATTTTGCTGGCTGTTCCCGCGCAGCAGAAAGGACATTGGTCGTTGAATGATCTGATGAAGACGATTGATGAAACCTTTGAACAAGTGAAGAAAAGAGCCGTTGAACCTCAACACCTGGAAGGCAGTAATTATGCGCAGTTCCTTCCGGCTGTGCTGATGGCAGTAACCAAAAACTGGATTACGGTTTCTGCCAACCTGGCCATGAACAACTCAATTTACAAACAAATTAAAAACAGCTAAAATGGCAAGCTATCATATCGAAGAGATCCAAAGCGCATTAAAAGAAAAGAAATTTCCTACCAGTGTATTATGGAACCGGTTGGAAGGACGACCCCGTACCCATCATTTCAACCGGGCATTAAAAGCAGAGGTACGCGATGCCATGTGGATGCTTTGCAAGCAATGGCAACTGGGTGAACTGGATGCCGATGATGCCGGAAGTCCTGTG
>CAYWKR010000280.1:0-3493 GCA_964458785.1 uncultured Bifidobacterium sp.
GTTGAATGGCAGAATTAAAAAATTATCTTAGCGAATAAATCACCAAGTTTGGATCACACGTTTTGTATAGCCGGAAACGGGAGTTGGAGTTCCGCCCTGGTAAAAATACTTACCGATAATGGCCATTCAGTGAATTGGTGGATGAGGAGTAAAACTGCCCTGGAACATCTGAGGAGCAAACACCATAATCCGCATTATCTGAGTATGGTGAATTACAATATGGAGCTGATCAACCTGTATCAAGATCTGCCGGAGGCCATACGTGAAAGTAATGTACTATTGATAGGGATTCCTTCTGCCTTCATTGTAGAGATGCTTTCAGAATTACCTGAAACCATTCTGAACGAAAAGAAAATTCTCTCTTCAATAAAAGGCATTCTCCCCGGAGAGAATGTGGTTCTGAACGAATATCTTGAAAGAAGATTCGGAATGGCTTTAACCGATTATTGCTGCATTGCCGGTCCATGCCATGCAGAAGAAATCGCAGCCGAAAAGTTATCTTATCTCACCTTCGCATCGGAGAATATACATCTTGCCCAAACGCTGGCTTCCTATTTTAAAAACACATACCTGCAAACGGTTATCAGTACCGATGTGTATGGTGTTCAGTACGCCGCTGTTCTGAAAAATATTTATGCCTTAGGCGCAGGTATTGCTCATGGTCTGGATTATGGTGACAATTTTCTGAGTGTATACATTACCAATTGCTTTGCCGAGTTACAGGAATTTATGGATGTTATTTCTACTCAAACCCGGCACCATTATAATACAAGTGCCTATTTGGGCGATTTACTGGTTACCTGCTATTCGTTGCATAGCCGGAACCGTACCTTTGGGAACTTTATAGGCAAAGGTTATTCAGTAAGTGCAACCCGTTTAGAACTGAATATGGTTGCCGAAGGATATTATGCCAGTCGGGGAATTGAAGAAATTGCCCTTAAATTAAATTATCATCTTCCCATTGCACATCGCATTTATTCTATACTCTGGGAACAACAAAATCCTGCACGCACTTTTCTGGAGATAGAACAAATCTGCCATTAAGCTTCTTCTTCTTCAAATCCGGCCACACCGCCGCTTACTGCCATTTTCATTGCATCCGCCGGATTCATATCTACCGGTGTAATATTCTCCCGGTCGGTAATTACCATGTATCCGCTAATAGCATATGCATGCGGAAGATATACAGCAATCTTTCCAGGCATACCCATTTTTTGCAAATCGCTTTGGGTGATAAATCCTAACTGAAAAAGTTCGGGTTGTGTTCGCACCTTAACCAATACCGGTTTGGTAAACTTTCGTTTATCGCCCATAAAACTCTCCACCACTTCCTTCACCGAGGTATATATAAACTTCAGAAAAGGTGTTCGTTCAAGAATCGTATCAAAGAATTCGATCATGAACTTCCAGATAAAGAACGTACTTCCCAACCATCCAATCAGAATCAGTGAAAGGATAACAATCAGAAAACCCAGTCCGCGGGGCAGATTAGGAATCTGGGTATCAATCATATCAAATATCGAATAGGCCGCATATACCGTTATGGCAATCGGAGCGATAATTATAATCCCCTGAAAAAAATACCGTACAAACAACTTAGCTACATATCGCATCGGGCAAAGATAGATCAGGGTTACATGCTATCAGATGAAAGTTCTCACCGAATCAGACAGGTTTCATATCCTTCGGCAGTGAATCCTTTAAACCCGTAGTTTTATTAAAAATCAGTTTTTCCTGACTGGAATGCTTGTCGGTACAAAAATATCCGAGACGCAGAAACTGAAACCGATCCTGAGGTTTTGCCTCAGCCAGTGCGGGTTCAATGAATGCTCGGGGTATTATTTTCAGTGAATCAGGATTCAGCAGATCTTCCAATTCTCCGTCGGCTGCTGCCGGGTTTTCGACCTGAAACAGGCGATCGTATAATCGTATTTCAGCTTCGCGTGTATGCCCTTCACACAGCCAGTGAATCGTTCCCTTCACCTTCAATCCACTCTGATCGCTTCCGCTTTTACTTTCCGGGAAATAACGACAATGAACTTCTGTAATATTCCCTTCAGCATCTTTCTTCACATCATGACATTCGATGATATAGGCGTGTTTCAAACGCACCTGCAAGCCAGGCCCTAAGCGGAAATACTTTTTAGTGGGTTGTTCCATAAAGTCGTCCCGTTCGATCCACAGGTTACTTCCAAAAGCCAGTGAACGATGCCCTCCATCAGGATCTTCCGGATTATTTTCTGCATTCAGCCATTCCGTTTTTCCTTCTTCGTAATTGGTAATCACTACCCGTATGGGGTCCAGTATGGCCATTCGTCGAAGGGCAATCCGGTTGAGATGCTCACGCAAACAGAAATCGAGTAATGATATATCGATCATATTATCGCGTTTGGCCACACCAATTTTATCGCAGAATTCGCGAATCGATTCGGGCGTATAACCTCTGCGACGAAATCCGCTCAGCGTTGGCATCCTCGGGTCGTCCCAACCTTCCACAATCTGTTTCTGTACCAGCATCAGCAATTTTCTTTTGCTCATGAGGGTATAGGTCATATTCAATCGGGCGAATTCATATTGTCTGGAGGGAAAAATTTCCAGTTGCTCAATAAACCAGTTATATAATTCACGATGCGGAATAAACTCGAGGGTACAAATACTATGGGTAATTTGTTCTATACTATCACTTTGTCCATGTGCAAAATCGTACATCGGATAAATACACCAGTCATTTCCGGTACGATGATGTTCCGTATGTTTGATCCGGTACAGAATCGGGTCACGCATCAGCATATTGGTATGCTTCATATCAATTTTTGCCCGAAGCACTTTTTCGCCGTCTTTAAATTCACCCATCTTCATTCGGTTAAAGAGGTCGGTATTCTCTTCTATTGACCGGCTACGACAAGCACTCTCTGTTCCGGGGGTCGTGGGAGTACCTTTGAGCCGGGCTATCTCGTCGGGCGAAGCATCCTCCACATAAGCCAGTCCCTTCTGAATCAAGCGGTGGGCAAATTCGTACAACTGCTGAAAATAATCGGAAGCATACAGCTCCTGGTCCCATTGAAAACCAAGCCACTGAATATCTTCCCTGATAGACTCCACATACTCCGTTTCTTCCTTTTCAGGATTGGTATCATCGAAGCGCAGATTGCATTGGCCGTGATATTTCCGGGCCAGCCCAAAATTCAGGCAAATGGCTTTTGAATGTCCGATATGCAAATACCCATTCGGTTCAGGCGGGAAGCGGGTATGAACTCTTCCGGCATGAATCCCGGCGGCAATATCCTTTTCAATAATCTCTTCGATAAAATTCAGCGACTTCTCATCCGGCATGACATTCAAATTTGGGCAAATGTAGAATTTTCTCTTCACCCCCTGAAGCCTTCCGGTTATTTGAAAGAATATTTGCTCCAATAGGCTGCTCGCCTTACTTTTAGACCAAATACCGGATATGAAAAAAGTTTTATGGTCTTTCCTGCTTACGCTGATAATG
>CAYWKR010000281.1:0-3487 GCA_964458785.1 uncultured Bifidobacterium sp.
AAAATTCTTTGCCTGTTTTACAAAATCAAATACACCAAACATGTTTCCGTGATCGGTGATTGCCATGGCTGGCATCTGGTCTTTTACTGCTTTCTGGAAAAGTCGTTTAATACTACTGGCTCCATCCAGAAGGGAAAACTGCGTGTGATTGTGTAAATGAGAAAATTTCATGGGGAACGAGTTTCAAAAATAATGGGTCACCATTCCGCAACTTTCAAAAGTTATATACAGGGTATGTGAACATCCTGATATTAAAATCAATTTGTATACCTCATTTTTTTATATGTTGAGTACCCCGGTTTATTCCCATTGAAACTGATGATTTCATGTATTTCATTTTCTGTTATTTTTACCCGATGAGCTTTATCGAAATTGTCGGAGCACGGGAACATAATCTGAAAAATATTTCACTTCGCATACCTAAAAACAAACTCACGGTGATTACCGGGATCAGTGGAAGTGGGAAATCGTCATTGGCTTTTGATACGGTTCATGCCGAAGGGCAACGAAGGTATATGGAAAGTTTCTCGGCGTATGCACGACAGTTTGTAGGAAACCTGGAGCGACCGGATGTGGATCAGATCAGTGGACTTTCGCCGGTAATTGCCATTGAACAAAAAACTACCAACCGCAGTCCCCGTTCTACAGTAGGTACAGTTACCGAGATTTACGATTTTCTTCGTTTGCTTTTTGCCCGTATTGGAGAGGCTTATAGTTATAAGACCGGTAAAAAAATGGTACGCTATTCGGAAGAAGAAATGGTTGCCTTTATTGAAGAGCATTACCATCAGGAAAAGATGGTGATACTGGCACCGGTTGTAAAAGGACGGAAAGGGCATTACCGCGAACTATTTGAACAACTCAGAAAGCTGGGATTTTTGCGGGTACGGGTCGATGGGGAAGTGAAGGAAATCAAAGAAAAAATGCAGGTCGACCGCTACCGGATACATGATATCGAAGTAGTGATTGACCGGTTAAAAATAGATGAAGCCAATCATATACGATTAGCTGAAAGTGTGCATGCCGCCTTGAAACAGGGGGATGGACAGCTCCTAGTGATGCGTCATGATAACGAAAACGATGTTCGTCTTTTATCCCGTCAGCTGATGTGTGCCGATACGGGTATTTCCTATGATGAGCCTTCGCCAAATTCATTTTCGTTTAACTCGCCTTATGGCGCTTGTCCGAAATGTAAAGGACTGGCTACCGTTTATTCTGTTTCTCCGGATGCCATTATTCCGGACCCTCAGAAGAGTATCGCAGAGGGTGGAATTGCTCCGTTGGGGGAAGCCCGCGATGCACAAATTTATCAGCAGGTAGAAGCCATGGTAAAGAAGTATGGTTATGATGTGAAGAAACCCGTTGGCGATTTACCTGAGAAATTAAGGAATGTGTTGTTGTATGGACAGGAAGAGAAAATTGATATTCAGGTCGATTATGAAGGAGATGGCGAAACCGTGTCCACGCGTTTTGAAGGTATAGCGCATATGGTGGTACGGTGGTTTCATTCCACCAGCAGCAATTATATTAAAGAATGGGCCGAAAAGTTCATGCATACCGAAGTTTGTCCGGAATGCCAGGGTACCCGTTTAAAACTGGAAAGTATATGGTTCAGAATCGATGGTAAACATATTGCCGAACTCAGTACCATGAATTTATCGGATCTGGAGGTCTGGTTTAGCACGCTGGAAAAAAGACTGAATAAAAAGCAAAATCAGATCGCCAGGGAAATATTGAAGGAAATCCGGGATCGCTTACAATTTTTATTGGATGTTGGTTTGGATTATCTGTCACTCGACCGGCCATCACGAAGTATCAGTGGTGGAGAAAGTCAGCGTATTCGGCTGGCTACACAAATCGGGTCTAAACTACAGGGTATTACCTACATTCTCGATGAACCCAGTATTGGATTGCATCAGCGCGATAATCAACGCCTGATTAAAGCCTTACAGGAACTCAGGAATGTAGGCAATACCGTTATTGTTGTTGAACACGATAAGGATATTATGTTGCAAGCCGATCATCTGGTAGATATTGGTCCGGGTGCCGGAACCCACGGGGGACAGATAGTAAGCGAAGGCAACCCGAAAGAGTTTTCAAAAAAGAAGACGGCTACTGCAGATTATATCATGGGAAGACAACGTATAGCGATTCCCGATAAAAGAAGATCCGGCAATGGAAGCTATATTGAATTATTGGGAGCCTCAGGTAATAATCTGAAAAAAGTGAATGTGAAATTTCCTTTGGGTACCCTGATTTGTGTAACAGGGGTTTCCGGTAGCGGGAAGTCGACACTTATTACGGAAACATTATATCCTTTGCTTTCGAAAGCGGTATATGGAAGCAAAGGTGAAGCGCTGGCCTATCACTCGCTGAAAGGGTTAGAACATATCGATAAGGTGATTGAAATTGATCAGTCACCTATTGGACGAACGCCCCGGAGTAATCCGGCAACTTATTGTAATTTCTTCAACGATATCCGTCAATTATTTGCTTCGGTACCTGAAGCAAAAATCAGGGGATATAAGGCTGGTCGTTTTTCATTTAATGTGAAAGGGGGGCGTTGCGAAACCTGTGAAGGGGCGGGTGTGAAAACAATTGAAATGAACTTTCTTCCGGATGTGCATGTTCATTGTGAGCGTTGCAATGGGAAACGTTTTAACAGGGAAACACTGGAAATACGGTATAAGGCACATTCGATAGCGGACGTATTGCAGATGACGGTTCAGGAAGCCTGTATATTCTTTCAGGCCATTCCCACATTGTATCGCAAATTGAAAACGCTGGAGGATGTAGGACTGGGTTATATCACCCTGGGACAAAGTGCGGTGACCCTGAGTGGGGGAGAGGCACAACGGGTAAAATTAGCCACCGAGTTATCGAAGAAAGATACCGGGAAAACATTTTATATACTGGATGAGCCCACCACAGGATTGCATTTTCAGGATATTGACTTGTTGTTGAATGTGTTGCAAAAACTCAGCGACCGGGGAAATACGGTTTTAGTGATCGAGCATAATCTGGATGTCATTAAAGTAGCGGATCATATCATCGATTTAGGGCCGGAAGGGGGGCGTGGGGGTGGACAAATAGTAGCCACCGGTACACCGGAAGCAATAGTAAAAAATAAACACAGTATTACCGGTCGGTTTTTGAAGGATGAATTGCAGGGAAAATAGAGGGTACTGTTTTTCCTGATCGTTTTATTCTAGAGAAAAAAATCAGCGTTCGAAATACCGCTCTCCGCTCTGTTTCTCGCTCTTTAATCCAAATTCGCACTATTCTGAAGAGACAAAAAAATCAGCGTTCGAAACACCGCACTCCGCTCTGTTTCTTGCTCTTCAATCCAAATTCGTATTATTCTGTAGAAGACAAAAAAAATCAGAGTTCGAAACACCGCTCTCCGCTCTGTTTCTCGCTCTTCGATCCAAATTCATACTATTCTGTAGAAGATAAAAAAAATCAGAGTTCGAAACACCGCTCTCCG
>CAYWKR010000282.1:0-3487 GCA_964458785.1 uncultured Bifidobacterium sp.
CTATTTGTAAAAGAAGGGAAGATCACCGACACATCCTTTTCGAATATTGCATTATTGCAGGATGGAATTTGGTATACACCCTCTACCCCTTTATTAAAAGGTACCCGTCGTGCCGAACTAGTGGAAAGCGGTTTAATTCAAGAGCGCGAGATCTGGATGACAGAGTTGAATAAGTATACCCAACTTTCCTGTATCAATGCCATGTTGAACATAGGCGATCTGTGCGTAAAACCACCGGAATACAAACCGTAAGAAAACCCTACCTTCACAGGAAATTCTTTACCATGAAGAACATGATTTGTTTCATACTGACGGGACTAATCAGCACCTTCTGCATTGCACAGGCCACGCGAACCACTGGTATTTCCGGAACGCCGCGAACGATTAATTTTTCCGACCCGTCTATTCCCGATTATGATGTTCATCTTGTTTCCCTGGATCAGCATCCGATTCCTTCGGCCGAATATGCACGACTAAAGGAAGAACTGAATACAAAACGAAATGAATTTCATTCTTCCCCTTCCCCTGCTGCAAAGAAAAGCAGGGGTATTGCACCCAATCCCCAGGTATTTAAAGGGGCTCAGGGAAATGTTTCAAACGGAGTACCGAACGATAATGATATAGCTGTTTCAGATTCGGGACTGGTGGTGAGTGTGGTGAATTCGAATATGAGGGTGTACGACGATACATTGAAAACACTGTATAATAAAACCCTGACCTCATTGTTTGCTTCCATAGGAACCTATACCTGGATTTCGGATCCGAGAATTATTTATGACCCTGCCACCGATCGGTTTATTCTGATCTGCTTTTCAGGAAATGTCAGTTACGAGTCGATCATTCTGGTGGGCTTTACACAAACCAACGACCCCACCGGGAACTGGAATTTCTATACCCTGAACGGAAACTCGTTTAACGATTCAACCTGGAGCGATTATCCCATTATTGCCATTTCCGATAAGGATTTATTTATCACCTTCAATCAGGTAAAAGATAATGTAAGCTGGACGGTAGGCTTCAAGCAATCGGTCATCTGGCAAATTGATAAGCAAAGCGGTTACAACGGAGTAGCTCTTCCTTTTCATTTATGGAGTGATATAAAATACAATGGAACGAATTTGAGAAATATTTGTCCGGCTAAGTACCAGGGTGCTGCCATGGGAAACAATATGTATTTTCTTACCCTGCGAAATGTGGCCGCTACGAACGACAGTATTTTTGTTACCGAGATTACGAATTCTCAATCATCAGGAACCGCCACACTGCAACAGAAATTACTGATTTCACCTACTGCGTATGGATTTCCGCCTAATGCAAAGCAGAAATATTATAGTAGCAGCGGACAACAATACCTCATGACCAATGATGCCCGGGTATTGGCAGCGATTTACGAAAACGACCGCATCCATTTCGGATCCAACACCATCAATCCGGCGTATATGAATGCGGCAGTATACCTGGGTGAAATACAAAATATCAGTGGAGCTACTCCGGTAGTGAAGGCCGATATTTTTTCAAGCGATTCGGTAGAATATGGATATCCGTCTATGGCCTGGATGGGAAATAATAGTTCCGAACATAAGGTACTGTATACGTTTTCGCATTGTTTTGTGGATAGCTTTCCGGGTACCAGTGTATTGTACAAGGATAATAATGGAAACTATTCTGATATCGTAAGGGTAAAAAATGGCTTGTCGTATATTAATGTGCTTACCGACTCTACCGAACGCTGGGGCGATTACACCAATATTCAGAAGAAATACAATACCAGCAACCGCGCCTATTTATCGGGCTCCTGGGGTAAATCGAGCGGAATGAATTGCTGGGTCAGTATGATCGATAATCCGGATTATACGGTGGCCGTTCCTGAAACAGAACAAGTAGCGGAAGCCATTATGTACCCTGTTCCTGCCTCCGATCAGGTTAGCATACGCTTTCACATGCCGCTTTCACAAAAAGTACGTTTCGAAATTCAGGATATGAACGGACGAATCGTACAACTGCTTCTCGATACCTATACCCGCGCCGGAGAAAACGAATTCTCGTTCAGTACCAGGCCTTTGCCGGCGGGGAACTATGTATTGTTGCTACGTTCGAACGAAGGTGTTGTGTACCGGAACAAATTCACAAAGCAATAGCCTGCATAAAAGCGTCGGGATCGTTCGGACTGATTAAAAATTTATTTCCCTTTTTACCGGTGATCAGGATATAGTTTTTTCGTTGACGGACATACCAGCGCATTTTACCCAGCGAGGTGCTGAACCATCCGGTATAACCGAAAAGTCCGCCATTGCCGGCCATGCGCCAAACCCGTCCCAGTTCATGTTCAGAAACAGGTCTTACGTTTTCCCAATCTTTTATATGCAAATACACGTTTCCGATCTTTCGGTTAATGATTACATCACCACCTGAAACGGTATAGGAAACGGGGCTATACAACCAGGCAAAAAAAACAATAAGCAGTAAAGGGGTATTAATCAGACAAAGAAAGAACTTTATTTCGTTGGGACTGAACAGCAGGATGCCACCGATAAACAGCAATGCAAATAAAATGAGACTACCGGTAATAATTTTTACACCGTTGTCTATGGAAGCATGGAAGGTTTTAGAAACCGCTTCCATTACACAGCGAAACTTTCGCCACAACCACAGCTTCGGCTGGCGTTGGGATTCACAAAATTGAATCCTTTACCATTGAGTCCGTCTGTGAAATCCAATTCCGTGTTTACCAGATACAGGAAACTTTTCAGATCGGTGACTATTTTAATTCCTTTATCCTCGAAGGTCTGATCCATGGGTTTGATTTCGTTATCGAAATCCAGTTTATAGCTTAAGCCACTGCATCCACCACCCACTACACTCACCCGCACAAAATGTGTTTCGTCGAGTTCGGCTTCCTTCATGAGTTGCAGTACCTTATCCCTGGCTTTGTCGCTGATATAAATTCCGTTTTCCAGTGTGGTTTCCATACCGAAAGATTTAAAGGGCAAAGCTACATTATTTGCTACTTTTGGACGAAATAAAATGGCTTATGAAGACCTTGTTTGATCCGCAGATGCAGCCGAAATCCGTTCCAGAATAGCCAGGCTGCAGGCCGGTACTCCGGCTCATTGGGGAAAGATGAATGTGTCTCAAATGCTGGCCCACTGCGTAAAGCCTATGGCTGTTTCGTTAGGTGATGAGCATGCCCGACCGGCCGGATTTTTTATGCGGTTAATGGGGCGTATGGTAAAAAATATGGTGACCAGTCCTAAGCCCTATAAACAAAATCTACCAACCGATCCAACCTTTGTCACCCTTCATCAGGAGCATACGTTTGAAGAAGCCCGTCAATCGTTGTTGAACATGATAGACCGTTATATTGCCCATCAGCATCAGGTGGCCGATATACCCCATCCGTTTTTTGGAAAGCTCACCCAAAAGGAATGGGGATGCAGTCAATACAAACACCTCGACCATCATTTAAATCAGTTTGGGGTATAAGACT
>CAYWKR010000283.1:0-3482 GCA_964458785.1 uncultured Bifidobacterium sp.
AGATCTGAAGAATAAGGAAGCGGTTCAGAAGGCATTGGAACATATTCAGATTGGATTTACACAAAACCGGGTTACACTGAATGGAGAAGAAGTGGAAGGACGTATTCGCAGTATGTTGATTTCGAATCTGGTTTCGGAAGTTTCTGCCCTGAAAGAGGTTCGCTCCTTTGCCGTGAAGGAACAGCAACGAATGGGCCTGGATAAAGGTCTGGTGATGGATGGGCGGGATATTGGCACCACCGTATTTCCACGGGCTGAACTGAAGATTTATCTGTATGCCGACGAATCGGTTCGCTGTCACCGGCGCTTCGATGAAATGCGCTTAAAAAATCCGGCAGTGAGTTTTGATGAGGTATGTGAAAATCTCCGTCACCGCGATCATATCGACTCCACACGCGATGTGAGTCCGCTGCGAAAAGCCAAAGATGCCATTGTACTCGATAACAGTCATTTACGCATGGAAGAGCAATTAGAAAGGGCCTACCAGCTCGCCATGGAACGTATCGGGGCAACGAAAGACTAATGGCTTTTTTATCCCTGAAATTGTTCGAGATATGTTCCCTTCGAAACAGCTTCCGGAAAGAAACTCAGTATGCGGTCAATAACCGATTCAACAATGCTGTCGGGACAAGAGGCACCAGAACTCAGTAATACAGTAATGCTTTCTTTTTCAGGTAAATAGCCTTGTGTTACTTTTTCGGAATGACTATGTAAATCGAAGTGTGCTACTTCACGTTTACTAAACAATTTGTGCTGATCGCTGATAAAGTAAACAGGCAGTTTTTCCTCGCAAAGTTCTACCAGATGCGATGTATTGGAACTGTTATACCCCCCTACAATCAGGGCCAGATCCGCTTCTGTCTCTAACATGGCACTCACGGCACTCTGGTTATCGTTGGTGGCATAACATAAAGTATCGCGGGTATCGGCAAAACGGGAAGTTTCTCCGGGATAGGCTTCTTCCATCGATAATTTCAGAAAAGAGGCTATGGCCTGTGTATCCGAAGCCAGCATGGTGGTTTGATTCACAACCCCGATTTGCTGCAAATCCTTCATCGGGTCAAAACCTTCAGAATACTGATTTTCAAAATCCCGGTAGAAGGATGCGGGGTCAATAGAACGCCCCAGGTATTTTTTCAGACATTTAGCTTCCTGCATATCCCGGATGACCAGCGAAGGGGCATGCGACTGGCTATGCGAGAACGTTGCCCGTGTTTCTTCATGCCCTGGTTTACCATGAATGATAATGGAATAGCCCTTTTTGCCAATTTGTTCGGAACGGTTCCAGACCTTTTCTACAAAGGGACAAGTGGTATTATATTTTACGGGGTCGATACCTTTATCTTTTAACAGAGCTTCCGTTTCGAGAGTGGTACCAAAGGCCGGAATTATTACAATATCGTCTGATTTCAATTCCTCCCATGGAATATAGGGTTTGCCCATAGTGTCCATGATGAATTCCACCCCATGACTTCTCAAATCGTTATTCACCTGTGGATTATGAATCATTTCGCTTAAGAGGAAGATGCGTTTTCCGGGATTCTCTTTTACCGTTTTAAAGGCAATCTCTATCGCATTTTCAACGCCATAACAGAAGCCAAAATGCCTTGCCAGTAATATTTTCACCGGACCAAAATCCAGTTTGGTCGGCGAAAAATCCTTCTTGAGTTTGTCATCCTGCCGACGCTTATGTTTAACGGCCGCAATCAGTGGACTTTTATAAAAATCGGGGATATCAAACGTCTTCATGAAGCGGGCAAAGATAGCGAGGCGCTCCGGCAATACAGACCTAAAGAAAAATTAAAAAATCAGAGTAACTTCGTGCAGTTTTATTTTAAATATGAAGAAATTATTACTTCTGTGTTTATCCATTTATGGGGTACATCCCATGCAGGCCCAGCATTGTGGTTCGCCGGTAATTGAGAATCAAATTCAGGCCAAAGACCCTGATTTCAATCTGCGCCGGGAACAGATCGAACAATTTACTGAACACTATTTACAACATGCCGAACAGGCGAAAGGAACCCGGGCTACCATTTACCGCATACCCGTGGTGGTGCATGTGATTCATAATGGTCAGAGTATAGGAACAGGTGCTAATATTTCCAATAATCAGGTGTATTCCCAAATCGCCATCCTGAATAAGGATTACAGGAAAAAGAATACCGATTCTCTGGCCACTTCGCATGCCTTTTATTCCACCACAGCCGATTGTGAAATTGAATTTTGTTTAGCTGGTACCGATCCGTCAGGGAATTATACCTCTGGAATTGACCGGGTGAACGGAGGACTCTCTTCATACGACTATACCGATATGGATGGATTTGTAAAGCAAAATACCATCTGGGACCGCGATCGTTACCTCAATATCTGGGTTGCTCCCCTGGGCGGTTCAGCCTCTTCTATTCTGGGTTATGCCACTCCACCCGGTTCCCCCAGTGATGTAGATGGGGTTGTGGTGGGAACCACCTATTTTGGAAATGTGGGTAATGTATCTGCACCCTACAACAAGGGAAGAACGGCGACCCATGAAATCGGACACTTTCTGAATCTGCGTCATATCTGGGGCGATAATTTCTGCGGGAATGATTTTGTTTCCGATACCCAACCGGCAGAAGATGCGAATTACGGTTGTCCTTCTTTTCCTTACAATGCCAATAACAGTTGTGGCGCCGGCGTAAATGGGGAGATGTATATGAACTATATGGACTATACAGATGATGCCTGTATGAAAATGTTCACCACCGGACAAAAGAACCGGATGCGGGCCGTACTGGCCTCGGGCGGATCAAGAAATTCGCTGACCACATCCAATACCTGTAACTGGCCAACTGCTATTCAGGAAGTACAGGAAAAGAGCTTCAAATTATTTCCCAATCCGGCAAACGGGCATTTCTATATTCAGGGGCAGGGAAATTTTGAATCAGATACTAAGGTGTTGATTTATAACACCTTCGGGCAATCAGTAAATAGTTTGGTCGAAATTCAGCCGGAAACCCCTAACCGCTATTACCTTGAAACCGGTAACCTTTTGTCGGGTACCTATTATGTACAGGTAGTCAGTGGTAATCAGTCGTTTACCCATCCGTTTACCATTGTTCATTAATCCGGAAATGAAGAAAATACTTATTCTCGTTGTACTGGCAGGCGTTTTAGTACCGGATGCTCAGGCCTGTTTCAGGAAGAAGCGGAAGAAAAAAGCGGTAGTTACGCAGCATCAGGTGTCCGATACCCTGAAAAATGTACTGGTTTCATTTGTCAGTCATGGAAGTGGAATTGATTTTAAGAGTGTACCGGTCTTTGAAAAAATGTTCAGCGATTTTAATCAGCGTTATGCCCAATGTAAATTGGAATTTATAAAGAAGAACTGGGGACGCGAAGGGGAAGTAGATTATTGTATTCAGGTACGCACCGGACAATGTTTGAATGAATTTCTGGTTCAACTGCAAAGCCAATTCAAAGGGAATGACCGTGTTCTGATT
>CAYWKR010000284.1:0-3475 GCA_964458785.1 uncultured Bifidobacterium sp.
GGTGTAGGTTGTAATCTGGAAGTAGCCACTGTAAATGGAAAAATAAAAAGTATTCAGGCCCCTTATGATGCGGAAGTCAATGCCGGACATACCTGTCTCAAAGGTCGTTTTGCCTTCAGCTTCTATAATCATCCTGATCGACTTCGTACCCCGAGAATCAGAAAAAACGGGGTATTGGAACCTGTCAGTTGGGATGAAGCCTATGATTATATTGCCACTGAACTCTCACGGATCAAAAACCGGTATGGTGCCGATGCCATCGGTGGAATTTCTTCGGCCCGCTGCACCAACGAAGAAAATTATCTGATGCAGAAATTCATCCGGGTCGTCATCGGAACCAATAATATCGACAGTTGCGCACGGGTATGTCATAGCCCAACGGCATTAGGTATGCAACGCACCTTTGGAACCGGAGCGGCTACCAATTCCATCGCCGACTTACAATACACCGATGCAATTATGGTGATTGGTGCCAATCCCACAGAAGGACATCCCGTAACCGGTGCCAAGATGAAACAATTTGCCATCAGTGGAAAAACAACCATAGTAATAGATCCCAGACGTACCGAACTGGCTCGCTATGCCACGTATCATTTGCCCACCAAACCGGGAACGAATGTGGCTATACTCAACATGATGCTGTACTACATTATGCAGGAAGGTTTGGAGGACCGTGCCTTTATTGAAGCACGAACCGAAAGGTATGAAGAACTCCGGGCTCATGTACTCAGTATGTCGGTCGATGAACTGGAACAAATCACCGGGGTCGATCGTGAACTGGTTCGCAAGGCCGCCATTGCTTATGCCAAGGCACCGAATGCCATGAGTTTTCACGGATTGGGTGTTACCGAACATTCACAGGGAACCTATACCGTGATGCTGATTGCAGACCTTGCTATGATTACTGGTAATATCGGACGACGGGGTGTGGGTGTAAATCCGTTGCGCGGACAAAATAATGTGCAGGGAGCTGCCGATATGGGTTGTCAGCCTCATCAGGGTGCCGGATATCTGGATGTCACTAATCCGCAATACCATCAACTGTATGAATCGTTCTACGGAGTGAAATTACCAGACTATGCCGGTTTAAAAATTCCGCAGATGTATGATGCTGCACTGGAAGGAAAATTCAAAGCGCTTTGGCTCATGGGGGAAGACAATGTGCAAACCGATCCGAATACGCAACGGGTAAAGGAAGCCATGCAGCAACTCGAACTATTGGTGGTACAGGAACTCTTCGAAACCGAAACGTCTAAGATGGCCCATGTTGTACTGCCTGCCGCCAGCTTTCTGGAAAAAAGCGGAACCTTCACGAATGGAGAACGACGAATTCAGCGGGTACAACAAGTAGTGAAACCGCTGCCCGGTACAAAAACCGATGGTGAGATTATCGTGGATATCATGAACCGGATGGGATATGCCCAAACGGCCTACGACCCACGTACATTGTTGAATGAGATTTCACAGATTGTACCATTCTTCGCCGGCGTACGTTGGGACGAATTAGGCCCCAACGGAAAGCAATGGCCGGTTCTGCCCGATGGCCGTGATACTGAAATTCTTCATACCGAAAGTTTTAAAACCGGTAAGGGACAATTTAAAAAAGCTACCTGGAAGGAATCAGTGGAATTGACAGAACACAAAAAGGATTTTCCTTTTATTTTGACTACCAACCGGGAACTGGAACACTATAACTGTGGTACCATGACCCGCCGTACGGGAAATGCCACTATACTTCCGGTGGATACCCTGATGATACATCCCGAAGACGCTGCACAATATGGTATTGCCCAGGGGGATATGGTTTGTGTAGAAAGTGCACGTGGAAAAATTGACGTTCAGGCCCGGATCAGTGATGAAGTGAAACCCGGTATTCTTTCGTCCACCTTTCATTACCCCGAAGTGAGTATGAATATATTAACGAGTTCGGTAACAGATACGGATGCTCTTTGTCCGGAATATAAAGTGTGTGCCGTACGAATCCGGAAAAGTAAAGGAAAGTATAAGACAAGCCCTCTTCTTCCTTCCTGAGCGCACGTCAGAATATAGTACCTATATGCCGTGAATGGGAATGCCTATTGTAATTTGCGGACATGACATCGCGTGAACTTTTTCTTCGTTATCTGGCACAAACTTCCGACGCACCCATTGCTTTTGAAGTGGAACGGGCCGAAGGTATATGGCTCTATCCTCCACAGGGAAAACCCGTCATGGATTTAATTGGCGGCATTAGTGTTTGCAATACCGGACATTCCAATCCTGAAATCATCCGGGCCATTGAAGAACAAAGCAAAAAATACCTGCATGTAATGGTATATGGCGAAACTATTCAGTCGCCCCAAATTCGTTATGCGCAGGCTTTATGTGAACAGCTTCCTGAATCACTTCAATCGGTTTACTTCACCAACAGTGGATCAGAAGCCACAGAAGGCGCGATGAAATTAGCCAAGCGCTATACCGGTCGAACCCGTTTTATTTCATTTCAAAATGCCTATCACGGTAGTACACAGGGCGCTTTGAGTGTTATGGGCAGCGACTACTGGAAACAAGCGTACCGCCCCTTGCTTCCGGATGTGTATACATTTCCCTATAATCAGTATGAGGTGCTGGATGCCATTACAGAAGAATGTGCAGCCGTACTGGTAGAACCCATTCTGTCTGAAGCCGGTGCAGATGTACCGGATACCCTTTGGCTGAAGGCGTTACGGGAGCAATGTACCCGAAGTGGTACGCTGCTGATTTTTGATGAAATTCAGAATGGGTTTGGTCGTACCGGTTCTCTTTTTCGTTTTCAGGCCATCGGTGTGATTCCGGATATTCTGCTTTTAGGGAAAGCTCTCGGTGGCGGACTGCCCATGGGGGCTTTTATTTCTTCACAGGAAATCATGAACCAACTCAGTTTTAATCCGGTACTCGGACATATTACCACCTTTGGCGGACATCCGCTTTGTTGTGCAGCCGGACTCGCTTCATTCCAGTTTCTATTGAATCATCATCTGACAGAATCCGTTGAAGAGAAAGAAAAACTGTTTCGTCGCTATCTTTCACACCCGGCCATCCGGAACATCAGCGGAAAAGGACTGCATTTGGCTATTCATTTTGAAGATGCAGAGCTCAACAAAAAAATAATCACTACTTGTTTGTCAAAAGGTGTATTCAGCGATTGGTTTCTTTTTGCCCCGCAGGCCATGCGATTGGCACCGCCCCTGATTATAAACGCAGAGGAAATAAAACAGGCCAGTTCTGTTATTATTGATAGTATCGATACCATTTGGAATGAGCAGTAAGCGAATAGCCTGGTTGTTATTCTTCACCCTGATAGCAATGGAATTGATGTTGCTGGGGTTTACCCTTTATTTGTATCGCAGTAATTATTCTGTTTTCATTAATCAAATACTGCAAAGCCTTCAACGTCCCGATTTGTACCCTGTTTTAGCAGCCCGCTATTTTCCCCCGTCGCGCTTTGAAACACTAA
>CAYWKR010000285.1:0-3474 GCA_964458785.1 uncultured Bifidobacterium sp.
CATCTTCATTCTTGTTGAATTCCAGATTAATTTTTTTAGACATACCCATTGTATATTCCCGCAAATATAGGTTCAGGTTCTTATTGAAGAAGTTTCGAGGAAGAATGCCTGAATTTTATTTCCATGGCAGTTTAGTGTACAGGAAGTGTTATTGAAATCTATTCCCTGACCAGCGTTGTACCTAAGGAATGCTGTTCTGAATCTATTTTCAGATAATACATTCCGGAAGGCAGATGAGTGGCTGGAACAATAAGGGAAGAAGCCTGTTGTGGATTCGTATCCTGATAAACCAATTGGCCGAGCAAATTATAGAGCGAAATAACTCCAATCGGGCGCATGGTGTTACTGCATATTTGCCAGTGTTGATTTGCCGGATTAGGATACACGATATAGTGTTGGCTGAAGGACGGGTTTAACACCGAAGCAGCAACCGACGTATCGATGACCAGGAAACTACCCATCATGCCATCATCTTCATGATGCAGAATATGACAATGGTACATATACGGTATACTGTCGTTAGCGAAATCCTTGAATTCAGTAATAAACCGTACACTATCGCCCGGCATAATCAGTACCACATCCTTTTTCCCTTTTTCATAATCAGGTACAGGGCCTCCATTCACATCTAAAATACTGAATTGAATATCATGAATATGAAAGGGATGGGCGATCATCGATTTATTCTGTATGGTCCACACTTCCTTGCTGTTGAGTATCACCACCTCATTGATACTGTCCATATCAAATAATTCCTGATTGAATGCGAAAGGTCCGGCAGCCAGGTTGGGTGTAATGGCCATAGACCCTATGGTATCGATAACCAGTTTCCGGTACTGTGTTTGGGCATCCGGTACAGGTGCTGTATAGGGAATAAGGGTGGTAGGAATGGATGTAACCGGAGTGGAAGTTTGTGCTACCACCCGTATTTGTAATAAATCGAAATCAACCCCATTGAGCGTATTGTTATAATAATCAGGTATTTGATTCACACCGGCGTCACCTACACTGTCGGCACCATAAATTCCGTTGGGTAATTCACTGCCATAGCAACGTAAATAAAGGGTGTCATTCAGCATGCTTCCCAGATCAACTAAAATCTCGGCCCGTTCACCATTCGATAGAAGGAGACGGTTCATACTGACAGGTGCCGGTAATAATCCGCCATCATTTCCGATCAGACTAAAGTTCATATTATTCGAAAAACCAACCAGAAAACTTCGTTGTGAAGCTCCGTTCAATAACCGTAATCGCACTACCTGAGCCGGCATGTTCTGATAGGCATTTACGGTGGCATTCATCATGATGGCAGTATCCATGAAAGTGGCAATGGCAATTTGATTCAGAACATCAAATTCCTTGGTTTGCATACATAACGGAAAATCGTCGATTCCATAGGTTCGCGGAAGATTCAACGCAGCTTCCAGCGGATCTTTTATAATAATAAAACCGGCTACTCCTTTGGAAACATGACGATCGGTTTTATTCAATCCATGCGGATGATACCAAAAGGTTCCGGCATCATTCAGAATCTTAAATTTTGGATTCCAGGTGGCTCCCTGCGCAATCACCTGATGAGGTCCGCCATCGTATTCGGGGGGTACATGTAAACCATGCCAGTGAATGGTGGTTGAATTTCCTGCACCAGGTAATGAATTGGTGACAGAAATATTCACACTGTCGCCCTGATTCCATATCAGGGTAGGGGCCAGCACCGCCCCATTGATCCCATACGTGGTGGTATTAATTCCGGGCCAGAACTGGGTTGTACCACTCTGAACAGTTAAATTAAAATTGGTACCACTTAATACCGGCGGTAGTATTAATGGATTGTATTGAGCCTTCAGATTTCCGAAGGAACATAAAACTATTGAAAGAAAAAATACGCTTTTCATGTTATATGAGTTGAAAATGCCTTTGAATGAAATACGAATTCACCGGAATAACTACCTATTGAATCGGATACCCGGTGAACAGTTTTTTAGTGATGTTGAATCGCAATTTTCCGATATTGGGTGATACCATTTACACTGGTTCGGATTAAATACATTCCCGACGGTACCGAATGAGTAGCTAACGATTTTTTTATCGATCCGCTGGCATATTGATCCATAACATTCTGAATGGTACGTCCCTGCATATCGAGAAGATCTATCTTGAGGGAAGATATTGATTTTAATTCAAGTTCGATATTCAATTGTTCCTGTGTGGGGTTAGGATAGAAGGTAATTCCCGGAATTTCTGAATTGAAATCATTGGTCGCTACTGGACCCAGTAATGCCATAATACTATCGTGCATGATGGTTGTATCAGAATCTACAAAACTCAGTGTCGAAAACATCACTCTCCGGTCGGGTGCCTTCCCACCCAGTAACACTACGGTAGGCATTCCAAATCCACCGTAATTGGCTACTTGTACCGCACCACTATCATAGGGTGAATACAAGGGTAAGCTGTTATTCACTACCCAATTGGCAGTTGCTGTGCAGGTAGTTGAATTGATATAAGGCAGGGCATAGCCTGTAATCATACCCGGATAATTACTTAGAATAGAATTGCACATGGTTTGTACTTTGGCTGCAACGGGTGGGCAACTGCCACAGGCATCCATAAAGAAGAAAACAACCACTGCTTTACCTGCATCCAATTCGGCAAACAGGTCGTGGTTTACCCCATTACAATCCGGACCGGATATTTGCATGGGTGTTTGAGCTTTTGTGGTCATAATGGTAAACAAAAGCAATAGAGAAGTATAGAAGATTTTCATTTTTTTATTTTTTTAATTGAAGGAATAAGAAATTTCAGGCATAGCCCGGAAAGAAAGAAAAATCTACTTCAATTAAATTCTGAAAACCTGATAACGCAGATAAAGGGGGGGAGAACAATCGGGTGGTCTTTCGGGTAATGATATGGTCAGATCATGATTATGAAAAGGGATGAAATGAGTAGTATAAAATGGAACGGGGTCGGGAAAAGCCGCGTCAGATATACTTCTGGCATAAAATGACTTTACAATCCGGTTCGGTTCTTTCTTACCCTTGATTTCAATTTTCTTCTCCTTACAGCATTTGTTTGTATGCTTTTCATTACGATGATCGCAGCGGCAGGTTTTTCCAAAGGATATACCTAACCATGAATAGGTTTTCTGACGACCACATTGATGCACTTCCAACTGAATGCCACAGGAAGCAATCAAGTGAATAATAATGAGTATGCCCGAAAACCATTTCACCCCCTAAAGATAATAAACATGAGTGTACCCGAAAATAATATAACGCTTCAAAGCCCTTGAATGCTGTTTTACATCGACTCTAACGTAGAAAAAATTGACCCCTGCCTGGTGAACGATCACTCAATCTATCCTAGGCTCTGGGTAACGGAATAAAAAATGCCCCTGTTGGGGGCGCTTGTTTTTGTTGGCGGAGAGAGAGGGATTCGAACCCCCGGACCTGTTACAGTCAACGGTTTTCAAGA
>CAYWKR010000286.1:0-3465 GCA_964458785.1 uncultured Bifidobacterium sp.
AGAGGCTTTCATCAGAACAGCGGTCTTTTTATTAAACCCTCAGTCGTCTTGGATAGCCTGACCAGGTATTCATGTAAAAGAAGGAATGGCTACAAAAACTACTTCATAATGGCAGTGTATCAATTTAAATCGTCCCAATTCATTCCTGCCACGCTTGCACAGGTTTGGGATTTTATTTCAGCTCCGGAGAACCTTTCCCGGATTACACCGCCTGCTATGGGCTTTGAAATAACACATGCACCACCGCAAAAATCCATGTATCCCGGAATGATTATTGTATACCGTGTACGTCCGTTATGGAACATTCCGGTACAATGGATGACAGAAATTACCCATGTCAGTGAATTGGAATTCTTTGTCGACGAACAACGAAAAGGTCCCTATACCTTATGGCATCATCAGCATAGAATCAGTCCGCACGCGGAGGGGGTGCTCATGGAAGATATTGTTACCTATATTCCTCCGTTCGGTTGGATTGGAGCCATTGCCAATACCCTTCTGATTAAAAGAAAGCTAAAGCAGATTTTTACTTTCAGGCATCAGGCGGTTGAACAGTTTTTTTCAAAAAAGTAATTGCCTTTAGAATACGGTTTTTGAAGGGTCCACGGTATTACTAGTGAAGCAGACTAAGCATCGGCCGAACAGCTGTTATTTGCTTATCTGAAGTAATTGAAACCCTTCATGAAAATGCTGTACTACATCCATCGGGGTCATGCTTTCTTTGCTGCGGGCCTCTGATGCTTTCTCTGCAGCAACACCCTGTATGAATAATCCGATTAAAGTAGCCTCCAGATAGTTTTTATATACGGCATACAAACCACCGATTAAACCAGTGAGAATATCGCCACTTCCACCTTTTGCCAAACCGCTGTTTCCGAATCCATTAAAATAGGTTAATCCATTCGGAGTACACAGCGTGGAATAATGCCCTTTCAATAAAATATAAATACCCAGTTCATTACTTTTTAGTTTTTGCGTTTCATACCGACCCTGGCTATTGACATGAGCACCAAATAAGCGGTCGAATTCCTTAGGGTGAGGGGTTATTAAACTATCTTTTGGAATCCGAAGGATCCAGTCCTTATGTTCAGAAAGTATATTGAGTGCATCCGCATCAAGTAATACAGGTAATTTCCTATGCGTCAACAACTGATCTGTCAGGGTATAACTATCCTGAGTTTTCCCGAGTCCGCAACCCACCGCGATGGAAGTAAATGCATTCCAATCCGGGCAGGTAGCTATCCCTGTTTCATAGCCCATTGCAATAGCCTCCGGTACCGATGCCTGAACAAGAGGAAGCTCTGATTCCTGAAGAAAGACAGTGGTCAGACCGCAACCACTACGAACACAGGCAGATGCAGACATGATAGCTGCACCGGCCATGCCATGACTTCCAACAGCCAGCAGACAATGACCATAGGTTCCTTTATGACTGAATTCAACCCTTGGTTTATACATGGATCGAATCAGTGCCATGTCGGAAACCCATTCCGTGCCATTCTTCAACGCTGGAAAATCGTTGCTTAACCCTATATTCATAATACGGATCAGGCCGGAATAGCAACCACTCTCTTCAAAAAGAAAACATCGCTTCAAACACTGAATGGTAAAGGTGTAAGTCGCCCGAACTGCCCGGGTATTCTCTGCAGGGAAATCACAATGCAAACCACTTGGTATATCGATACTGATAACAGGAACCTGCAGTTGATTGATGCACTGAATGGCATTCGTAAGCTGAGTGTCGGGTGAATTTCTGAAACCGGTACCTAATAGCGCATCGATACAAATCATGTCGTTGGCCGGAAGGGAAAGCTCGTCGTGGAATACAATGGGCCCGTGAAGTGCTTTATATCGTTCCAGGTTTTGAATATTCTCTTCACTGCGTTCTTCTTTTCTAAGCAGAATCACCTGCACGGAATATCCTGCCAGTAATAACATCCGGGCCATGGCCAAACCATCGCCACCATTATTACCATTGCCACAAAAAATCCAGATATTCTTTTGCGTATCCGGGAACTCTTCAATAAAGGCACGGGTTAAGGCTCTGGCAGCATCCTCCATCAGGTCGATGGAAGAAATGCCTTTTGATTGTATGGTGTACCGGTCCCAGTCTTTAAGTTGCCGACTGTTGAGAAGGACAGGCATTCCCTGATTTTTTTGAGGTAGGGTTTAAGGTTTGCGGCTGAGGATTAAGCTGCAGTTATTTCCGGTATGTAACATGGTATCCCGTGTGGCCAGATAGATATTTATGAAGTTCCCATTCAAATTCCCATTCCCACTGATATATACATTGCCACACGTGTTTTGAGAAGGAATATTGAAAGAGGTTTTTTCAGGATTGATAATGGCTTCAATGATTTTACCCGGACAAAACAAACCAACCTGGAAGAGTCGGAGTTTATAAGCATAGGCAGCGTCGGGATTGATGACAGCCTCATAAAATCCTGCAGCGGATGTATCACAGGCATCATCCACAATATAATTTCCTACAAATTTATCACTCCAACGAGTGGCGCATTGAGTACCTTCAAATCCTTGCGGACAATAGCAAATACCATCTGTGCATGTTCCGCCATTTAAACAAATTACATTATCGCAGGGACGCACCAGTGTAGTATCGTTATACTTTGTTTTTCCTTTATTGCACGAAACAAAAAGGATCAGCGAAAAAAGTGCAAATACAAAAGAGGTGGTTCCGAGAACTACATTCAGTTTCTTCATTGGATAAAAATAAAAAAAAATCCCGAACAGATTTTATTCGGGATGATAATTCTTGTTATGCGTTTTTTTGTCTCAGGTATTCTTCATTACCCGGATCTTCGTAATTGGTATAAACAGCACACCAATGTCCGGTTAATGATAATCCCCAGGCCGCGGTAATCCAGATACCCCATGGGTAAACCCACATTTTATTGGCACCTTGTCCGAAATACCAATAAGCCCATATAGCTGCATTTGCCAGTATAAAAATGACAACATGCATCATGAAGCGTGATTTATCTTTTGAACTGGGGGTAATTTTATTTGGCATAGCTGTTTTTTTACCACGCAAATGTAATGGATGCAATCTGAAATTACAAGGTATCCACTGGCCTGTGTGAACAAAAAAAAGCAGACCCGTAGATCTGCTCTTCTATAAAGTAATACGTAGTATTATCGAATCAGGGTAATATTCCCCTGTTTGAAAAAGCGTTTACCCGTGCTGCTTAAGGCATCCAGTAAATAAACATAGGTGCCTAAGGGTTGCGGTACGCCCTTGAAACGTCCATCCCAACCTTTATTAATGTCGGTTGTAGAGAAAATTTCCTGTCCCCAGCGATTATAAATTTTGAATGAATTCAACGTAACAATGCCTTTTACGATAATTTTTAATTCATCGTTAGACCCTGTTCCAGCACCCGGACTGAATGCATTAGGTAAGTCCAGTAATGATTCAGGACTGATGATTACATCCACAGAATCCAG
>CAYWKR010000287.1:0-3437 GCA_964458785.1 uncultured Bifidobacterium sp.
GTTCACAGGAATACTGATGGCGTTGGTACAGGTATCGTTTTCGGGAGTGGATGGCTCCCAGACGCATAATGAAAAGGTTCCGCCGGAAAAGGGACCCGCATAATCCCAAACCCGGATATAAATCGTTTGCCCCGCCATGGCATGGTTATGCAAATTGTAACTCTCATTGGCAGGTAAACAATCGAGCAGGGTGAATGCACCGCAACTTCCTGAATAAATAGCCGATTGTGCTGCAATCCCAGAACCATTTTGTTTTTCTATCCGTAAATGACCTGATGCCGGTACCACCGTTTTAAACCAGATATCACCTCCCAAATAAGCCCCGCAGGCCGGATTGCCGGCTACTGATGTGGATTCTGCAGTACATCCTGTGTTGTTATAGGTGACCATAGAACAGGAAGTACCTACCGGAAGAAGTAATGCCGTAGAACAAAAGTCGTTGGTGGCTGTATTAGGCTCCCAGGCACAGATCGTAAACGAACCCCCACTAGCATTGGCTGTGCGCCACACCCGGATATACAGATCTTGCAGGGCCATTGCCGGATTATTCAGATTGTAGTACGCGTAATTCTGATTGCATTTCAGTTCATTTAAGGAAGTACAGGTACCACTGTATACCGAATAGCTGAAGTTTACCGAGGAAACGCCCTGCACTTTAATCTGTAATTTACCACTCACAGGCACCTGTACTTTGAACCACATATCGGCACCCACTAATGAACCACAGCTAGGAGTCGGAAGTCCGCTGTGTGTGGCTCCTGTTGTACTGAATGTTTGTGTGATGCAGGCAGAACCTACGCTCAGCACAATGGCACTGTCACAGTCGTCGCCCGGAAAATAAACAGCCTTTGCCGGTGATGACAAAAACAGGATCAGCCAGGCGAACAGGAATCCGAATGAATTGGAAGTCATAGAGGTTTGTTTTAGTAGCGGTAATGTACTAACAGATTCGCTGAAAAATAAGCAGGTTGTGCTTTGAACGGATGAAACCATGCTATGTACTTATCCGGTTTAAGAATTTGAAGTGCATTTCTGTTCAACTTCTTCATTCTTTTTGCCCTATCCTTCTGACTTAACGCCCGTTTAAGAGAATTTTCCACTGCTTTACCGTTTGAAAAGCCGCAGGGCTGCTATCTTTAAGCGCTTTTGCCCCGTATTGTTTTGAAACGTATTCTAAAAATACTCCTCTGGATTTTTTTCAGTCTACTGACACTGATGGTATTGGGCGTATTTCTTTTATCTACCGAAAGCGTACAAAATATTCTTTGCCAGAAAACAGCGGCATATCTCTCGAAACAACTGGGCACCCGTATTGAAGTAAAACATTTACGCCTCTCGTTTTTCAATAAACTGAATATCGAAGGAGTTTATGTAGAAGATTCACGAAAAGATACCCTGGCCTATATTGGCCGCTTACAGGTGCATACCCCCGAATTGATTTCGTTGTGGTGGAAAGGACAAAAACCAGAAATACGACGGCTGGAACTGGAAGATGCCTATATACGGTTGAACCGGAATAAAGATTCGGTTTGGAATTACGACTTTCTCAACGGCTCCTCTACTTCAACTCCATCAAACAGGCAACCAAAAACAGATACGACAAATGATAAGCAGGGCACTGATTTGCCTATTCACCTAAAAGAACTGGTACTACGCCGGGTTCGTTTTGCCATGGATGACGGATGGCGGGGAGAAGATATCGATTTCGCTGTTCAAGAACTGAGTCTTCATTCCGACTTTAGTCAATTCAAAAACAAAAAGATCCATATCCCGTCGCTTCAGATACAGGGAGCGGATATTCTGGTAAGGGAATATGATGGAAATAAACCCGAAGATCTCAGTCCGGATGATACCACCTCATGGGGAACCCCATTCAATCCGGCCCATTGGTCGGTCACTGCTTCTTCGCTTGGAATCACAAATTCGAACTTCCGCTATTGGAATGGAAATGAAAAACCGTTGGCAGGTCACTTCGATGAAGATAAGATTGAAGTGAGCGGTATTGATCTGCATCTTGAACAAACACGCATTCAGGACGATACCCTGTTCAGTACCCTGCAATCGCTGAAGGCCCGCGAGCGCTGTGGACTGGAAATTAAACATATGCAGGCAGGTATTGCGTTGTCGCAGGTTAAAGCGGTACTGAATAATCTGAATCTCGAAACCGGTCACTCGGTATTGAAAGACCGCTATGAAATGCATTACCGCAATTTTCACGATTTCAATCAGTATATAAATAAAGTTCGCATGGTGGCGAATCTGCAGAACAGTCAGATCAGCACACTCGATATTGGGTATTTCGCCGACATTCTGAATGAATATCCTATTGCTGTTAACGTAACAGGCTATTTTGAAGGAACTGTGGATCGCCTGAGTGGAACCCGTATGGATGTACAAACATTACATACCCGCTTTAAAGGAAATGCCCGTGTAACTGGCCTGCCCGATATTGAGCAGACGCGGATGGAAGTGGCCGATATAGAATTAAGTACCAGTGGAAAAGATTTGAATGCCCTGATTCCGCAAACCCGCACACCGGCCATTGCATGGAACGAATTGACGGTGCTTGAATACAAGGGAATGTACCGGGGTGCCATTGATACCTTTTATACGAAGGGGAATCTGGTGACTTCGCTTGGAAATGCCTCCCTGGATATGAATATGAATTTCAGGGAACGTGTTCCGCGTTATGCCGGACATCTGGAAACACAGGAATTTCAAATCGGACGATTCGTTCATCAACAGGATATAGGCGCCATTTCGATGAAGGGACAGATTGATGGAAGTGGATTTAGTTTAAATGATCTGAATACCCGGGTGAATGCACAGATCGCTTCGTTTGCATTCGGGAAGAAAGAATACCACGATTTGACCATTAACGGACTGGTTGAAAAGAAAACCTTCGATGGTATTTTCATTTCCAAGGATCCGGGACTGACTTTTAATTTTAACGGAAAGGTGAATTTAAACGGACGGGTTCCTGAGTATAATATGAATGCCCGCTTCATTGCTGTGGATCTCCAGAAGGCAGGCATCACCCCTCAGCCTATGATGGCATCGGCGTTTGCCACACTTAATTTCAGTGGCAACACCCTGGACGAATTCACCGGCGAAGCATCGCTCAGGAACCTGATCCTGCAAACATCAAATCAAAAATTCTTTCTCGATAGTATGCAACTCACCTCGGTGCAGGAAGGGGAACAGAAGAATTTAAGTTTACGAAGTCCATTGGCCGATGCCTCCCTGCAAGGGCGGTTTACTTTATCGAATTTGTCACAGGCTGTGCAGGTGTATCTGTCGCATTACCTTCCACAGTATATCAAATTGCCTACCGAGTTCAGCAACCAGGAATTGAAATACAGTGTTCAGTTAAAGAATTGCGACAGCATACTGAATCTTTTTTATCCCGACCTGCATGGCCTGAGTGGTACGTATTT
>CAYWKR010000288.1:0-3434 GCA_964458785.1 uncultured Bifidobacterium sp.
GGCCAAATGGGCTAAAAACAAGGAAATTAGTTTTCTTACCGGTGTTCGCATCAATGGAATCGATGATGTGGGTATTATTAATAAGATTACAAATGTGGTTTCCGGTGAAATGAAAATGAATATGCGAAGCATGAGCATCGATTCGGCCGACGGTTTGTTTGAAGGCACGATCATGGTATTTGTGAATCATAAGGAAGAACTCGAAGAACTCTGCCATCGGCTGGAAGCATTGGAAGGTATCAACAAGGTAATCCGTCTGGATACTGACTGATCCCGGTCCCTTCAGCTGACAGCGATGAAAAGAACGGCATAGTGTATTGTTTTTTAGGATAATAGCAACACAGATCAGGTCGTTTCGCCGGGTACATTTTTCTTACATTTGCCAACATGAATTACCGGCCGACCCGTTTTGAGATTCTTCCTGTGATTGTAAAGAATCTGCTCATCATCAATGGGCTCTTCTTTCTGGCTACCATTGTATTAGGGCGTCAGGGAATCGACCTTTCCGAATACCTGGCCCTTCATCACTGGAGTTCTGATTCCTTTGGTATCTGGCAATTTGTAACGCATTTATTCATGCATGGTGATGTGGGCAGTGCGCAGGCCAGTTACGAAGCCGGTTTTATGCATCTGTTCTCCAATATGTTTGCCCTCTGGATGTTTGGTTCGGTACTGGAGAATTTTTTTGGCCCTAAACGTTTCCTGACCTTCTATCTGTTATGCGGCATCGGAGCTTCTGTTTTGCATCTCGGTGTAGTCAGCTACGAACTGGCGCAGCTGAAGCAGATGGTTCATCTGTTCGACGCAAAACCCACCTATGAAACGCTTAATCACTATCTGAATAGTCATTCCGTTTCGCCCACGTCCAATCTCGGTTTGCTTTTGTACGATATTAAACAGCAATGGATGGCGGCACAGGGTACCAACAATCCGGGCTTTGTACAATCCGTTTCCGATGAATTACATAAATACTATTATCTGCAACGGGATGTTCCAACGGTAGGTGCTTCCGGTGCCGTGTTCGGCATTCTGTTTGCCTTTGGCTACCTCTTTCCCAATACCGAGCTTTATATGTATTTCATCCCTATTCCTATTAAAGCCAAATACTTTGTAGCCTTCTATGCCCTCTTCGAATTATATGCCGGTTTCAGAAACAGTGCCGGCGACAATATTGCTCACTTTGCTCACCTGGGGGGTATGCTGGTGGCTTTTATCATCATTAAAATCTGGAATCAAACGAACCGAAAAACACTGTACTAATGGCTCAACGTAATGTCCGCTCGCTGTTTCAGTTTGCTTCCCGCAGCGATATCATAAAAATTATTCTCACCATTACCATCGTATTTGTCATTCTCCAGTTCATCCGGATCAGCATTTTACTGGGTGGCAAATCAGATGGTCCGTTCTATGCCTTTGTATGGTATAAAATGGCGTTACCTGCTTCGGCATCACAATTCATCCGACAACCCTGGAGCCTGTTCAGCTGGTTTTTAATCGACGAACAATTCATGCGCATTGTAGGCAATATGATCTGGCTTTGGATTTTTGGCTCGGTGATTGAAGACCTGAAAGGTTCGTGGCAGGTATGGCCCGTATTTATTACTGGTGGAATCGTAGCAGCATTATTTACCCTCATATCTACCCTCTGGTTTGCTTCGGGTCAGGCCTATTTTACCGGCGCCGAAGCTGCAGTGACTACTGTCGCTTTTTCAGCCCTTGTTTTTAAGCCTTCCTATCGCTTCTGGTGGTTCTTCGGATTGGGTATTCCGATCTGGGTTTTTGTGCTCATTTTTCTGGCCTTGCAACTAAGCACCATTCAATTAAGCAATCTGCCAACCTTGTTTATGTTATTGGGTGCCATCCTTTGTGGTCTCGCTTACCAGAATGTGCTGGCATCGTATTATACCTGGTTCACTCAACTATTTCGCCGGCTGGATGATGGTCTTGGTAACGATCATTTCATTATAAAGAAAAAAGTAGCCCCTCGTCCGGAACAGCCCTTCCGCAGAATTTCTGTAACCCCCAAACGGATTGACCAGATTCTGGATAAAATTTCGGAAAAAGGAATCGATGCACTGAGTGCTGAAGAACGAAAAATACTGGACGAGTATAGCGGATCTAAAAACAATCCTTCTTGAAGCGTTTTTTAAAATACAGTCTCTTCCTCCTCAATCTGATCTTTGCCCTGGCACTGGCTATTTGCCGACTGGTACCTATGGCCAGTCCCTATGAATATTCATTTCTGGCTCTGCTCGGAATCTTTACGCCGGTGTTATTTGTAGTGAACAGTATTTTCTTCTTCCTGTGGTTATTCAATCGTAAGTGGCTTTATATCCTCGTTCCGGCTGTTGCATTGCTTATGGCCTGGCCTGTCGTTCGGGTCTGCTTTTCCTTTCATCCGCAGCGTGAGCCTGTTTCGGTGGAAGAAAACAAAAGTTTCAGGGTACTCAGTTATAATGTGCGTTTACTCGATTTGTACCACTGGAGTGGACGGGAGGATACACGAAAAAAAATGCTTGAATTTTTCCGTACCAAAAATGCCGATGTGCTCTGCCTGCAGGAATTTTATACCGGAAGTGAAAAAAACACCACCCGCAATCTGGAAGCCATTCGCAGAGTATGTGGATACGAATATCAGGCTGAATGTAATATGTATGTTTCCCGAAGAGGCAAATGGGGGTCGGTTTTGTTTTCGCATTTCCCGATTCTGAATACTTCCAATATCGAAATTGATATGAATGGAAACAATCTTTTGCAAAAAGCCGACCTTCAGATTGGTACCGATACCGTATCGGTGTTTAATGTGCATCTGAAATCCAATAAACTCAGCAAAGCAGAAACTGAAATGATGCAGCATGCCGAAGTGCCTTCATGGACAGATTCTAATTTAAAATATTCCCGTTCTATACTGGCTAAGTTGCAGGATAATGCCACCAACCGTGCGCTGGAAGCCGATATAGTGTTTAATACCGTATCAATGAGTCGCTACCCGACATTGGTTTGCGGCGATTTTAACGACCTGCCTTGTTCGTATGTTTATTTCCGGATCCGGGGCCAATTGCAGGATGCCTTTCTTGAAAAGGGGATGGGACTTGGTAATACCTATCGAAGCCGATGGCCCTTTTTCAGGATCGATTATCTTTTTCACCATCCAAAAATCAAGTTACTTCAATTTGAAACCTTGCAGGTTCCGTGGTCCGATCATAATCCGGTAATCGCTACGTTTCAAAAAAATAATCCCCATTCTGTTTCAGCACCATGACCGATATATTGTTATCCCTTCTTCGTTGTCCGCTCACCCGGGAACCATTCTCCTGTGAAGTTATTTCCAAAAGAAAAAAGCAATTCAAACAAGGCGAATGCGAAATTATCTGGGAAGCCATTTTACGCACCCCGCATACCATGTATCCGGTGATTCAGGGTATCCCCCGCCT
>CAYWKR010000289.1:0-3433 GCA_964458785.1 uncultured Bifidobacterium sp.
CAACAGTAAATTTTAAGCCATGTCAAGTATCAATTTAATTGACTCTTTCTCGGAGTTCAAAGATGCCGAAAACATCGACCGCCCTACCCTCATCAAGGTAATCGAAGATGTATTCAAAACCTTGCTCAGAAAGAAATATTACAGTGATGAAAACTTTGATGTGATCGTGAATGATCAGACCGGGGATCTGGAAATTTTCCAGCGAAGGGAAGTGGTAGCTGATGCTGATATCATGAACGATGATACACAGATTGTTCTGAGTGAAGCTAAGCAAATTGACGAAAGCTATGAAGAAGGCGATGAGGTGTATCAGGAAGTATCTATTGAAAGTTTCGGACGCCGGGCTATTCTTGCTGCCAAACAAACTCTTACTTCCCGCATCAACGACCTGAAGAAGAATATCCTGCTTGAAAAATACAAGGAACGCGAAGGTGAAATAATCAGTGGAGAAGTGTATCAGGTGTGGAAGAAAGAAATTATGTTGCTCGACGACGATGGCAATGAACTGATTCTTCCTAAATCGGAACAAATTCCTACCGACTACTTTAAGAAAGGAGAAACCGTTCGCGCGGTGGTAAAAAAAGTAGATGTTCGTTCCAATACACCGGTGATTCTCCTGTCGAGAACACATCCCGGGTTTTTGGCCAAATTACTGGAATTGGAAGTTCCTGAAATTTTCGACGGACTGATCAGCATCAAAAAAATTGTTCGTGAACCCGGCGAACGGGCTAAAGTGGCTGTAGAAAGCTACGACGACCGGATCGATCCGGTAGGTGCCTGTGTGGGGATGAAGGGAAGCCGTATCCATGGTATTGTTCGCGAGCTGAAAAATGAAAATATAGATATCATCAACTTCACCCAAAATACCCAACTGTTACTTCAACGTTCACTCACTCCAGCTAAGATCAGCAGTATGAATATTGATGATGAAAGCAAACATGTGGATGTTTATATGCCGGCCGATCAGGTGAGTCTGGCGATCGGTAAACGGGGTGTGAATATTAAACTGGCCCAGGAACTTACGGGTTATTCCATTGATGTATACCGCGATGATCTGGAAGAAGGAGAATTTGATATAGACCTCGATGAATTTACCGATGAGATTGATGAATGGGTAATCGATGAACTGAAAAAAGTGGGTTGTGATACTGCACGAAGTGTTTTAGCTTTGACCGACGAGGAACTGGTACGCCGTACCGACCTGGAGGAAGAAACTATTGCTGATGTGAAACAAGTGCTGTCCCGCGAGTTCGAAGAAAACAAAGAAGGGTAGAGATGAAACACTAAAAAATTAAAATCAGCAGGCAGCCTGCAGGCACCGGCAAACAAAAAAACAAATGGCAGAAAGCACCAATACAATTCGCCTCATGAAGGCCGCCAAGGAGTTCAATATCGGTAAGAGTACCATAGTGGAATTCCTTGTCAGTTCAGGATTTACCATCGATAATAAACCGGATCCGGTTTTATCGGAGCCTATGTACCAGGCCCTCATGAACGAGTTTGCCGCCGATAAGGCTGCCAAAAAGAAGAGTGAGAATGTAGTGCTGAATAAACCTGCCGATGAGAAAAAGGCGAAGGAAGAACCTTCAAAAATTTCACTCAAAAAGCAGGAAGCGGTAAAAATTGTAGAGGTAGGAAAAGTAGATCTTGAAGTAAAACCGAAGAAGAAAGCCGAACCGGCTCCACCTGCTCCGGAACCTGTTGAAGAACCAGCCCCACCTGCCAAAGGAAGAAAGAAAGCCGTTGAAACACCGGAGAATGTAAAAATTCAGGCTCCGGAACTGGAAGGTCCCAAAGTATTGGGCAAAATTGATCTGAATAAAAAACCAGCGAAAAAGGAAAGTCCGGCCGAAGAAGAAGTTCCTGCCGCACCCGTATCACCAGCGGCAGAGGCACCGGCTGCCCCTGAAGCCGAAGAAGTGGTGCTTCATAAACTGGAACGTAATATTCTGGAAGGTCCTAAAATTCTGGGTAAAATTGAATTGCCAACCACACCGGATAAAGATTCGAAACCTTCTGAAAAAAGAAAAAGAAAACGTATTCCGATTGACAATAAAGGAACTGTTAAACCCGATGATAATAAAACCGGAGGACGGGCAGGAGGCGGAAATGTTCGTCGTGAGTTTACCCGGGGCGGACGTACCCAACAACCAGCTGAAGAACGGACCATTGATCAGAGCGAAATTCAGGATAAGATTAAACAAACCCTGGCCAAACTCGGAACCAATACGCGGGGTAAAAGTCTTAAAGCTAAATACCGCCGTAATAAAAGGGAGGAAATGGCCGAACGCCGGGCTGCCGACGACCGACATGGCGATGATAATAAACTACAACTTACCGAGTTTATTTCTGTAAGCGAACTCGCCAGTTTAATGGATGTGAGTTTTGCCGAGGTGATCAGTAAATGTATGAGTCTGGGTATAATGGTTTCCATCAATCAGCGACTGGATGCCGAAGTAATTGAATTGGTGGCCAGTGAATTTGGGTACGAAGTAGAATTCATTAATCTCGAACAGGAAGCAGAACAGGAAGTTGAAATTGTGGATGAACCGGAAGACCTGAAACCCCGTCCGCCGATTGTAACCATCATGGGACATGTGGATCATGGTAAAACGTCGTTGCTCGACTATATCCGGAATGCCAATGTGGTAGCTGGTGAAGCCGGGGGAATTACCCAACATATTGGTGCCTATGAAGTAACACTGAGCGATGGTAAACAAATTACCTTCCTCGATACACCAGGTCACGAAGCCTTTACTGCCATGCGTGCCCGGGGTGCCAAACTCACCGATATTGCCGTAATTGTGGTGGCCGCCGATGATGCCATCATGCCACAAACCCGGGAAGCGATCAGCCATGCCCAGGCAGCCGGTGTACCGATGATTTTTGCCATTAACAAAATTGATAAGGATGGAGCCAACCCTGAAAAAATCAGGGAACAACTGGCTGGTATGAATATTCTTGTGGAAGAATGGGGCGGTAAGTTTCAATCGCAGGAAATCTCAGCGAAAAGCGGATTGAATGTGGAACTGCTTCTTGAAAAAATATTACTGGAAGCCGAATTACTGGATCTGAAAGCCAATCCCGACCGCGCAGCGAATGGTGCCGTGGTGGAAGCCTCGCTGGATAAAGGACGGGGTTATGTTTCAACTATTCTGGTACAAAGCGGAACACTGCGTATCGGCGATATGATTGTAGCCGGTTCCATTTTCGGACGGGTGAAAGCCATGAGCGACGAACGGGGCAAGAAAAAAACCATAGCCGGTCCTTCTGTTCCGGTTCAGATTCTTGGATTAAACGGCGCTCCGCAATCGGGTGAAAAGTTTAAGGTGTACGAAGATGAAGATGAAGCAAAAGACGTGGCTAATCACCGCGCACAGATTCTTCGCGAACAGGGTATGCGTACTAAAAAACATATTACCCTCGATGAAAT
>CAYWKR010000290.1:0-3394 GCA_964458785.1 uncultured Bifidobacterium sp.
TTTTGATATGGGGGTAGTTGTCCGAGTGGCTAAAGGAGACAGACTGTAAATCTGTTAGCGTCAGCTTACGGTGGTTCGAATCCATCACTGCCCACCCCTGCGGAAGTCGTATAGTGGCTATTACCTCAGCCTTCCAAGCTGATGACGACAGTTCGATTCTGTTCTTCCGCTCACTCCGGTGCTTCCGGTCTTTGCCTTTGTGGCTCAGTGGTAGAGCACTTCCTTGGTAAGGAAGAGGTCATGGGTTCAATTCCCATCAAAGGCTCGGTGTAAACGACAATCCAGTGTGGTTGTCGTTTTTGTTGATACACACTCACTTTTTCAGCCAACAATTCTACTCTATATTTGCCACTCAAATTTTCCAGCATGTTTAATTTAGTCCTCTTCGGGCCTCCGGGCAGTGGAAAGGGAACCCAGTCAGCCAGAATTATTGAAAAATATAAATTGGTGCATATTTCTACCGGTGATATTCTACGCGCAGAAGTAGCCAATGAAACACCGCTCGGCGTGGAAGCCCGGAAATTTATGGATCAGGGAATGCTGGTGCCGGATGAAGTGGTGATTGGAATGATCAGCGCCAAACTCGATGAAAGCACCGATAGCCAGGGGTTTATTTTCGATGGATTTCCACGCACTGTTGCACAGGCACAGGCTCTCGATAATTTGCTGGAATTCAAGAACATGCCTATTCAACTCGTTCTGAGTTTAGTGGTAAGCGAAGCCGAATTGAAAAACCGATTAATCAGCAGAGGAGAATCTTCCGGACGAAGTGATGATAACGAAGAGGTGATTATGAAGCGTATAGCAGAATATCATGCAAAAACATCACCGGTAGCCGATTATTACAAAGAGCATAATAAGCTGGTTGAAGTCAAGGGCGAAGGAAGTGTCGATGCTATTTTTGATGCACTCTGCGATCAGATTGAAGCAGCCCAATAACACGTTCTTTCTGAATCCGCATGCAGGCCGATAATTTTATAGATTATATCCGGATTTTTTGCCATTCAGGCAAGGGAGGTCCGGGGTGTGTTCATTTTCTACGTGAAAAATTCCGTCCTCATGGAGGTCCCGATGGCGGGAATGGCGGACGGGGTGGACATATCATTCTTCGTGGAAATAAAAATATGTGGACACTGCTTCACCTTCGATACCACAAAAACCTGATTGCAGAAGATGGTGAACGCGGAGGACGGAATAACTGTTCCGGGAAAATGGGTAAGGATATCATTATCGAAGTGCCTTTGGGAACCGTGGCTAAAGATGAAGAGAACGGACAACTGGAAGCAGAAATACTTGAACACGGACAGGAAATTGTATGGATTAAAGGCGGACGAGGAGGATTGGGTAATTCTAATTTTGCCACCCCTACCTTACAAGCCCCCGATTTTGCACAACCTGGTGAAGAGGGAGAAGAAGGCTGGAAAATTCTTGAACTGAAGATTCTTGCCGATGTAGGTCTGGTTGGATTTCCCAATGCCGGAAAATCGACACTGCTTTCAGTAATCAGTGCAGCAAAACCTAAAATTGCCGATTACGCCTTTACAACCATTACCCCCAATCTGGGAATCGTTTCGTACAAAGAAAGTAAATCGTTTTGCGTAGCCGACCTGCCAGGTATCATCGAAGGCGCCGCAGAAGGCAAAGGACTCGGTCATCGTTTCCTGCGACATATTGAACGAAACCCGGCCTTGCTCATTGTTATTCCTGCCGATAGTAAAAACCATTATAACGAGTACCGGATTCTGATGAATGAACTGGAAAAGTATAATCCGGATTTGCTCGACAAACAAATGGTTGTGGCAATTAGTAAATGCGATATGCTGGATGAAGAACTGACGAAGGAAATTGCCGCCGAATTTCCACTTGCAATAAAACCCTTGTTTTTTTCCTCCGTGACCCAACAGGGAATTCATGCATTGAAAGATGCTTTATGGAGTGCATTGAATCCGTCGTCAGCAGATTGATTCCGGATTCAAATTGGGTTTCTTTTAACGTCGCAGCCATATACCTTCACGCCTTATATTTGCAAGCCTTAAATCAGTTTTGAGCTTTTCACTTTCATATCCAATCTGGTACATTCTTCTTTGCCTGGCAGGAGCCGGAAGCCTGTCTTTCCTGGTATATAAGGGAACGGCAGCGCTTTTTGAAGACCGCCGCAAGCGGATTCTTCTTCCTATCCTGCGCTTTGTTTCGGCCTTCATTCTTTTTTTTCTTTTGCTTTCTCCGGTATTGAAATGGATCCGGAACAAAGAAGAAAAACCGGTGGTAGCCTTCATTCAGGATAATTCAGCTTCGCTTCGTTCATGGTTCGGAACCCACGATAGCACTTCGTATCGTAAAGCTGTGGAAGACATGCTGGAGGAATTGCGTTCCGATTATGAAGTGAAAGTGTATCAAACAGGTAATACCCCTTCCGGAAAATTGTCGTTCTCCTACTCCGATCAGAGTACCGATTTGTCGTCGGTGATGGAAGCCGTGATGAGTGAAAATGAAAATCAGAATCTCGGTGCCGTGGTATTGGCAAGTGACGGAATTTATAACAAAGGTGTATCGCCCCTTCATACCGAATGGCCTTTTCAGGGAACGATGTATGCTGTGGCTTTAGGAGATACCACATTGCAAAAGGATGTGCAGGTGTCGCGGGTGTATCATAACCGCATGGTGTATCTCGGCGACCAGTTTTCACTGCGCACAGATATGGCTGCTTTTGCTGCCAATGGAAACGATATCGAATGCAAAATATATCATCATAATACCAGACAAACCATTGCCTCAAAGCATTTCATGATTAATCAGAACCGCTGGGCCAAAAGTGATGAAACCATTTTAAATGCTACGCAGGCCGGTATTCAGCATTATACCATCAGTGTTTCGGTGTTGAATGGCGAACGCAATGTGGCAAACAATACCAGGGATGTGTATGTGGAAGTAACAGACAGTAAACAAAAGGTGCTTATACTGGCAGCCGCCCCGCATCCCGATCTTTTTGCTCTGAAAGAAGCGCTTTCACAAAATAAAAATTACACTGTTCAGGTTCAACTGGCAGATAAACCGGTAAACGATGCCGGTTCCTACAATCTGATTATTTTTCATAATCTTCCTTCGTCGAAGTATTCACTGAATGGACTGTTTGAACAAATTAAACGGTCCGGTATTTCGGTGTGGTATATTGTGGGTGCCCAAACTGCCTTGCCAGCATTCAACCAATTGCAGAATGCACTGGAGATTACAGCCAGAAGCCAAACCATGAATGAAGTTCAGGGGCTTCTGAATCCTTCGTTCAGTTATTTCACCATGAACCCGGCTGTATCTTTTGGAGCTTTGGCGCCGCTCAGTGCTCCTCTGGGCGATTACAAGGCCGGTCCGAATACACAGGTATTAATGCAGCAAAAGC
>CAYWKR010000291.1:0-3393 GCA_964458785.1 uncultured Bifidobacterium sp.
CATGGAATAGGATCCATCGTATTAATGTTAATTCTGGCTTGGTTACCGCTGAAGACCAGGGTGGGTCAGAAGTTGTTATGGAGTGTATTCGGGTTTGGGGTTTGTATCATTCTCTTCGGATGGTCAGCCAATGTTTATCTGTCTTTTGCCTGTCTCTTTCTGGCGGGAATGTTTGACGGTGTGAGTGTGGTGATTCGTCATTCCATATTGCAATTAAAAACACCCGAAGAAATGAAGGGGCGGGTATCGTCGGTCAATATGATGTTTATCAGTTCCAGTAACGAGTTGGGAGCCTTCGAGAGTGGTGTAGCAGCCCGATTACTGGGAACAGTTCCTTCAGTAATCTTCGGAGGGCTTATGACAATTCTGGTGGTGATTATTACACGGTTTTCTGCCCCGGCACTACACCGGGTTCGCTTAGAGGATGATAAAAAACAAAAAACGATAAACTAACCCTGCAATGCAGCTGCACCACTTACAATTTCAGTCAGCTCGGTGGTAATGGCAGCCTGACGGGCGCGGTTGTACGAGATACGAAGCGATTTTAACAATTCTTCTGCGTTCTCGGTGGCTTTATCCATGGCAGTCATCCGCGCTCCGTGTTCGGAGGCATTACTGTCGAGTACTCCTTTGAAGATCTGTGTATTCAGCAGTTTCGGCATTAATTCTTCTATCAGAACTTCTTTTGAAGGTTCGAAGATAAAATCAAGAGCCGCATTTCCTTTCTTTTGCGTTTTCGGGATGGGCAAATGCTGTTCGCAAACAAATTCCTGCGAGGCGGCATTTTTGAATTTACTGTATACTAATTCCACCCGGTCGAATTCTTTATTCAGAAAAGCTTCACGAACATATTCGGCCACTTTTTTCACCTGTTCGAAACTGGGATCGCTGAAAATACTCCAGAACGTATCAATCACCGGGTATCCGGCTTTGCTGAAATTCTCATATCCTTTTTTACCCAATGGTAAAATGCTCACCATGCCTTTCTTATGCAAATCGGCATAATGCTCTTTCACACGGGCTTTAACCAGTTTGATGGAATTGGCATTGAACCCGCCGCACAGCCCCCGGTCGCTTGTGATGAGAATAAAAAGTACCTTTTCAACGGGTCGTTCTACACTCAATCCGCCGGCACTGCTGTTATCCAGACCTGCCATGATATTCCCCAGCATTTCCTGCAGTTTTTCGGCATACGGACGCATTTGCGTGATGGCATCCTGTGCACGGCGCAACTTGGCGGCACTAACCATCTTCATGGCTTTGGTGATCTGTTGGGTGGTACCCACGGATTTAATGCGCAGACGAACTTCTTTTAACTGACCCGACATGGACTTTGTTTTAAATTTCGCGCAAATGTATAGCAGAAATACGAATGTTTTATTCGCATTTCAATAAAAGCCTGCGATGTGGAAAATACATGGAATAATCCTGCAACCGCGAATTATTTCTTTGCATCCAGGGCTTTCAACAGATTCTTGGCATTTTCATCATTGGGATCCAGTGCCTGAAGTTTGGTGCAGTACTGGCGGGATTCATCCTTTTTCCCGGTATTGTACATTACTGTGGCCAGATAAGTGTAAACTTTTATAAGGTTCTTTTTCTTGTCCGGATCATCGGTTTTAATCATCCCCAGCCATTTGCTATAGTATTCTACCGCAGCTCCGTTGGTTGATTCTTTATCGAAACCGGCAAAGGCTACATTACCCCGCATATAAAACCCGGATGGTTCATTCGGAAATTTTTCATTCATGATGCGATAAATAGAATCGGCGGAAGTATAGTTTTTGCTGTAATAATGTGTAGCACCACACCACCAAAAATCGGTTACGCCGGGCGCAGCACTGTTTTCCAGTATTTTTTGATAATACCGTGCAGCATTGGCATAATCGCTCATTTTGTTATAGGTTTCAGCCAATTGCTTGTATACAGGCGTTTTATCCCGGGTCGTATCCAGGGCTATACTTTTATCGAACCAGGTACCAGCTTGTGAAGCCTTGGTAGAATCGGTCAACAGAATTTTACCGTAATACATGTAGTCTGATGGAATGATCTTTTTGGGATCAGCCTTGGAGAAGAACTTATCCATATTTTGCAAGGCACCGGTGTATTCTTTTGTTTCGTACAGGCTATAACCCAGAATACGGTACATATACGGACGTTTTTCCCCTTCGCCTTTCTGAATCAGTTCATTCAGTTTAAGAATGGCATTCTGATAGTCCTGTGCCAGAAAGAGGGTATTGGCATATTCAATCAGATCGGTAATTGATTTGTCGGTGCGTTCGAGGTATTTTTCGATCTTCTCTTTTGAAATTTTATACTTACTTACTTTATAATAAGCGTCGGCCAGTGCTTTATAGGGGAGAGGGTTCTCAGCGTCCAGTTCTGAAGACCGGTTATATTTTACCAGGGCACTGTCGTAATTTTTAGCGGCATACCAAAGATTACCCATTTTATAGTTCGACATGGATTTTACATTGGCATATTCTTCTGCAAATTCATAATTGGTCATGGCATTTCCGCCACCTCCCTGCATTTTCCGGTAGGCATCTCCCATAGCCATATAAACGTCGCCGCTGGCTTCTACCGCCAGGGCTTTCTTATACCATTCAATGGCTACATTCGGATCTCCGCCCTCGGTATAGGTAATGGCATCGGCAGCATATTTATAAGGCAGCCAGTCTTTCTTTTTAGCACGTGCTGCTACTTTATTCAGCATACTCAGCGCCTCTTCGGGTTTGTTTTCACTGAACAGAACACGGGCCAACCCGGCATTGTTGGCTGCATCGTCGGGATATTTCTGAAAGATAATTTTTGCTTCAGCTGTATGTTCCAATCCTAATTCTGAAAGACCAAGATAATAGTTCGCCAACGGATTGCTTCCTGCTAAAGGTTCGAGGGTTTGTTTGGCACTTTGATATCGTTCATAGGTAAAAAACCGGATTCCGCTTTCCAGATTTTGTGCCAGGGCCGATGTACACTGAGAAAGTATAAGTCCCAAAGCAATACATCCATTAATCAGCTTGTTCATACGTATTCGTTTTCTGTTCTGGTAAACCTATAGCGGTAAACCGGATGCAAATATTATATAAATGTTATTTGATTCAAATTTATTTCCGTGCATCAGCCTGACGAAGCACTACATTCACCCGAAGAGGAAACATTTTAGAGGTTTTGAAAACATATTGTCCGTCGCGGCATAAATAGTTTACAAATCCGCTTCCCAACCCCTGCCAGGTTTCTTTGGTAATAAAATAAAAGTTCCTTGTACAGGGGTATTCCCGTAACCCAATATAAGCCTGATAGGGTTTTACATAATGATCACCTGTTTCACCTGCGGGACGAATACCGGCAATATTCACCTTTTGAAAAAAAGAGTCAGCGATGGAATCCAAT
>CAYWKR010000292.1:0-3393 GCA_964458785.1 uncultured Bifidobacterium sp.
ACTGCGTAAAGAACGGGGTGAACTGAAAATCGCTAAACTGAAACTAAAGGATGTGCAGTACGAAACAGACTATAAAAAAGCAGAGATTACAAATAAATTAAAAGCCTCCCTGAACGAATACACGAATACAAAAAACCAGTTAGCCCAATTCAATACAATTGTTCAGAACTACAATGAACTGTTACAAGCCGAGAAAAAATTATTCGACCTGGGCGAAAGCTCGGTCTTCATGGTGAATTCGCGCGAAATGAGCTACCTCAATAGCCGGCTCAAACTCAACGATCTGATGTTTAAGTATCGCAAAGCGGCAGTGGATATGCTGTACCACTCGGGCCAGTTGTATAGCCTTCCACAATAAGTACTCATTTCCGGATTCCTCCAAACAAACGGTACTGAAATCCACTCATCACCTTATTCACCCGGCGAACGATGTATCCCTGTTCAGAATAAGGTACCCCCCCCCGCTTTATACCGGTTCCCCATATTTAAATGCTGATAAGCCTTCTCTGTAGCTTCCCGACCTCTGGGAGTACGTATTATATACCCCTCCTGTATCAGAAAAGGTTCATACACCTCTTCAATGGTTCCGCTTTCTTCGCCTACCGAGGTGGCTATATTGCTGATGCCTACCGGTCCGCCTTTAAACTTCTCTATCAGCGTCAGTAAAATCCGGTTATCCATTTCATCCAAACCATGTGCATCCACCCGCAAGGCTTTCAATCCATGCTCGGCAATCCCTAAATCAATAATTCCATTTCCTAAAATCTGGGCAAAGTCGCGCATCCTTCGCAATAGTCCATTCGCAATTCGGGGCGTTCCCCTGCTTCTTCTTGCAATCTCATGGGCTGCATCGCCGGTTATCTTCACACCCAATATGCCGGCACTTCGAATTAATATATCCCGCATGGTGTCTACCGGATAATAATTCAGTCGCGACTTGATCCCAAATCTCGATAACAAAGGCGCCGTCAATAAGCCTGAGCGCGTAGTGGCCCCTACCAGTGTGAACGGATTCAACGCCAGTTGTATACTTCTTGCATTCGGACCACTATCAATCATAATATCGATCTTAAAATCTTCCATCGCGGCATACAAATACTCTTCCACCACATTCCCCAAGCGGTGTATCTCATCAATAAACAATACATCCCGTGGTTCCAGTGCTGTAAGCAATCCGGCTAAATCGGCCGGCTTTTCAATAACCGGACCACTGCTTTCTTTTATATGTACCCCTAATTCATTGGCTACAATCCGCGAAAGGGTGGTTTTTCCCAAACCCGGCGGACCATGAAATAATAAATGATCCAATGCCTCGCCACGCATATTAGCGGCCTGAATAAAAATCCGAAGGTTTTCAATCAACTCGGCCTGCCCCGAAAATTCAACAATACTCGACGGACGAATACTATTTTCAAAATCACGGTCTGCCGGCCGTCCACTTTCTTCTCCCCGCAAATGTTCATTCAACATAAGTTCCAAATGTACTGCTCCCGAAAGGCAGACCGCACGCTTGCGGGTTTTTTTTTGATGGCTGATCTTTCTGCCCTTCAACTGCAGATGTGGCGATGGCACCATTCATCGTAGTAAGCTCCGGCATCACACCCATCCAAACAAGACCGATGCCGTATATTTGCCGCCTCAATGGAAGGAATGGATAAAATAAAATTTGGAACCGATGGCTGGCGTGCCATTATTGCACAGGAATACACCGTTCAGAACGTAGCCCGGGTGGCTTATGCCACTGCGTTATGGCTTAAACAAAAAAAAGAAAAACCTACCGTAGTTATCGGCCACGATTGCCGCTTTGGCGGAGCGCTTTTCACCGAAACCGCCATACGGATACTCTGCAGTCAGGGAATCCGGGTCATTTCCTGCCGGAATTTTGTCAGCACCCCCATGATCTCCCTGGCCGTATTACAACACCAGGCCGATCAGGGTATAGTGATCACGGCCAGTCATAACCCGCCTTCATACAATGGCTTTAAATTAAAAGGAGCGCATGGCGGACCTACCCCACCTGAACAAATTGCCGAAGTAGAAGCCCTGATTCCCGATCATGAAGTGACTATTGAAGGCAACCTTCAGCAATGGGAGTCTGAATCATTACTTCAATACATCGATCTGCCACAGGAGTATGAAAATTATATCCGCTCTAAATTCGATATCGATGCCCTGAACCGTTCGCCGTATAAAATGGCTTACGATGCTATGTATGGAGCCGGACAGGATGTGATGAAAAATCTCTTTCCCCGGGCGGTTCATCTTCATTGCGAAATCAATCCTTCTTTTAACGGTATTGCTCCCGAGCCTTTGCATAAAAACCTGCTCGAACTGTCCGACACCATTAAAAAAACACCGGAACTGAAATTTGGATTGGCCAACGACGGCGATGCCGATCGCATTGCATTGTATGATGAAGACGGAAACTATGTTGACTCTCATCATATCATCCTCCTGCTGATTCACTACTTACATCATTATAAAAAACTCAGCGGTAAAGTGGCCATCGCTGCTTCTACCACACTGCGGGTGAATAAACTGTGTGCCCTCTACCATCTTCCTTGCGAAGTCACCCCCATCGGATTCAAATACATCAGCCAGATTATGATGAAGGAAGATGTATTGGTGGGTGGCGAAGAAAGTGGCGGTATTTCGGTAAAAGGCCATATCCCCGAACGCGATGGAATTTTCGACGGACTGGTGATTTACGAATTCATGAATGCCACCGGAAAAACCCTGAAACAATTGTGTGCCGAATTGTACCAACTCGTAGGGGCCTTCCATTACGAACGGGCCGATCTGCATCTTACCGAAGCACTCAAACAACAGGCCATGAGCCGTTGCAAAGAAGGTATCACCCAATTCGGTTCCTTCCCGGTAATGCATGTGAATGAAATCGACGGATATAAATATGAATTGCCCAACGATTGCTGGACCATGATACGCGCGTCCGGTACCGAACCCCTTTTACGCATATATGCTGAAGGCAATACCCCACAGGAAGTTCAGGATATTTTACAATCAGTCAGAACCCATTTAGGTGTATAATAATTTTGCTTAAACCCATTTCCATGCATCCAGCCCAATCGCCTTTTGTACTTTATTCCGACGGCAAAGGCAACATTTTTGAAGACACCAGTTTGTATGCCCCCGGTCGCAGCGGATGGGATGCACTGGCACCGGAATGCAGCGACTGGATGCCCTTACCCGATGGGGGCAACCTGGACGAACTACCCGGCCGTAAAGGATTGGGCATTGATGTACACAGCGGCGAAATGCGTTTCTGCGAAAAAGGATGGGCCGTGGCCGCCTTCATTCCACCGGCCTATCCCGGCTTATACCTCGCGGCTTACGAAACCGAACCCGATGCACCCACCCTGCCCTTGTTTTGTT
>CAYWKR010000293.1:0-3391 GCA_964458785.1 uncultured Bifidobacterium sp.
AGAAATCAGTCATCAGAACGGACTGCATTATTCAGCAACTGTACAGAAGAAATAAAGTAATAGAGAAGCATAGATTAAGGAAAAGTATAATATTAAGTCCATCCTGATTTTCTGAAATGGGAAAAGGAATACGTCTATTGGAATAATATGCCTTATTTTTTGATTTTCCGGATGTAGATTCTTACTTTCGCACTCCCAATTGGCAAAGCACGTGCACATTTTCATTTATTGATTCCAATTTCAACTGGAAAGAGCTATGCTTTTTTAGGGATTTTTTTTGTTTAAGAAAACGCATTAAATAATTGTATGGCCGCAGCAAAAAATGCAAAAATAACCGAAAGAATCAGTTTCTCTAAACTGAAACAATCTACTGAAACCCCCGATTTACTGGATATTCAGCTGGCATCCTTCAGCGAATTCCTTCAAATCGAAACTACTCCCGACAAGAGAAACAACGAAGGGTTGTTCAGGGTATTTAAAGAAAATTTCCCCATCACGGACACCCGGAACATTTTTGTGCTGGAGTTTCTGGATTATTTTCTGGATCCTCCCCGCTACACGATTGAGGAGTGTATCGATCGCGGACTGACCTATTCGGTTCCACTGAAAGCTAAACTTCGCTTAAGTTGTAACGATGAAGAACATATCGATTTCGAAACCATTGTTCAGGATGTATTTCTTGGAAATATTCCTTATATGACACCGAGAGGTACCTTCGTAATCAACGGTGCCGAACGTGTAGTGGTTTCACAGTTACATCGTTCTCCCGGGGTTTTCTTCGGACAATCTATTCATCCGAATGGAACAAAAATTTACTCTGCCCGGGTGATTCCGTTCAAAGGAGCCTGGATGGAGTTTGCTACCGACATCAATAATGTAATGTACGCCTATATCGACCGGAAGAAAAAATTTCCGGTAACGATGTTGTTGCGTTCTATCGGATATGAAACCGATAAAGATATTCTGGAGTTATTTGGTATGGCCGATGAGGTGAAAGCCGATAAGAAGACCCTTCAGGACCATATTGGAAAACGTCTTGCCGCCCGTGTATTGCGTAGCTGGACCGAAGATTTTGTGGATGAAGATACCGGTGAAGTCGTTTCTATCGAACGGAACGAAGTGATTCTGGATCGTGAATCCATTCTTACGGAGGACAGTATTGATACCATACTCGAATTAGGTATCAAATCAATCTTCCTTCAAAAAGAAGATACCGGAGGCGACTATTCCATTATTTATAATACCCTGAATAAGGATACATCCAATTCAGAGCTGGAAGCGGTTCAACATATTTACCGTCAGCTTCGCAGCACCGATGCTCCGGATGATGAAACCGCCCGTGGTATTATCGATAAATTATTCTTCTCCGATAAACGGTATGATCTGGGAGAAGTAGGTCGTTATAAAGTGAATCGTAAATTAGGATTCCCAACTACGGTAACGAAAAAAGTTTTAACGAAGGATGACATCATTGCCATCATTAAATACCTGGTACGTTTAACCAATGCCAAGGCCGAAATCGATGATATCGATCACCTGAGTAATCGTAGGGTTCGTACCGTAGGGGAACAATTATATGCTCAGTTCGGTGTCGGTTTGGCCCGTATGGCCCGTACCATTCGCGAACGTATGAACGTACGTGATAATGAAGTATTTACCCCGATTGATCTGATCAATGCCCGTACACTTTCTTCTGTGATCAATTCCTTCTTCGGAACCTCACAGTTGTCGCAATTCCTCGATCAGACCAATCCGCTTTCGGAAATTACCCATAAGCGTCGTATTTCAGCACTCGGGCCAGGTGGTTTGAGTCGTGAACGCGCCGGGTTTGAGGTACGTGACGTGCACTATTCGCATTATGGCCGTTTGTGTACCATTGAAACACCGGAAGGTCCAAACATTGGATTGATTTCGACCCTTTGTGTACATGCCAAAATCAACGATATGGGCTTTATCGAAACGCCTTATCGTAAGGTGAAGGATGGTAAAGTAGAAAATAAATTTGTATACCTCAGCGCCGAAGAAGAAGATCTGGCAAAAATTGCCCAGGCCGACGTTCCGGTAGATGAGAAAGGTCATTTTGTTGGTGAGAAAGTAAAATCACGTCAGACCGGTGATTTCCCGATTCTGGAAAAATCAGAAGTGGAATTCATGGATATCGCATCTAATCAGATTGTGGGTCTGTCGGCTTCATTGATTCCGTTCCTCGAACACGATGATGCCAACCGTGCCCTGATGGGATCGAACATGCAACGTCAGGGTGTACCCCTGCTTCGTCCTGAAGTGCCTATTGTAGGTACCGGAATTGAAGCTAAAGCAGCCCGTGATGCCCGTATTCAGATTACCGCTACCGGCGACGGAGTGGTAGAGTATGTAGATGCCAACGAAATTCACGTACGGTACAAACGTTCTGAAACTCAACGCCTCATTTCTTTTGAAGATGATCTGGTTGTATACCGGCTCACTAAATACACAAAAACCAACCAAAGCACCTGTATCAATCTGAAACCTCACGTGGTGAAAGGACAAGCGGTGAAAGCGGGCGACTTCCTGACCGACGGTTATGCTACCAAAGACGGTGAAATGGCTTTGGGACGTAATCTCACCGTAGCCTTCATGCCATGGAAAGGGTACAACTTCGAGGATGCGATTGTAATCAACGAAAAGGTGGTTCGTGAAGACTGGTTCACATCTATTCATATCGATGAATATGAATTGGAAGTTCGCGATACCAAACTGGGTGAAGAAGAATTAACCCCGGATATTCCGAATGTAAGTGAAGAAGCTACCAAGGATCTGGACGAGCATGGAATTATTCGTTTAGGAGCCCATGTAAAAGAAGGCGATATCCTGATCGGAAAAATTACTCCAAAAGGAGAAACCGACCCGACTCCGGAAGAAAAACTGCTTCGTGCCATCTTCGGTGATAAAGCCGGTGATGCTAAAGATGCCTCTCTTAAAATGCCACCTTCCATTGAAGGAGTAGTGATAGGTAAAAAATTATTTGCCCGCGCCAAGAAAGATAAAAACGCGAAAACCCGCGAAAAATCTGCCCTGGAGAAAATCGAGAAAGTTCACCAGGAAAATCTGGAAGCGATCAACGATTCATTATATGTGAAGCTGGAGAAATTACTGGACGGACAAACATCTGCCGGTGTGACCAACCACTATGGTGAACTGGTGCTCGGAAAGAATGCAAAATTCACGATGAAGGCCATTAAATCCATTGACTTCTCTACTGTGAATCCGCTGAACTGGACGGCAGATGAAAAAATGAACGATCTGGTGAATCAGTTGCTGCATAATTACAATATCCGCTACAACGAAGAATTAGGTCGCTACAAACGTGAGAAATTCAATATCACCATCGGCGATGAATTACCAAATGGTG
>CAYWKR010000294.1:0-3386 GCA_964458785.1 uncultured Bifidobacterium sp.
CCTCACCAGCATATGCGTCCACATTTACTATGTTAGCCAATGTGAATAATGTAAATACAGGTACTGTATGGTTGGGTTACCGCTTCGATAAGACAAAGAAATTCACCTTACTTCAGTTGTTTGACGACGGAAGTCATAATGATGGTGCCTCCGGAGATGGCGTTTTTGGCAATGATGTTATGATGAACGGAGGAGCCATGCAGTATTATGTGTACGCCGAAAATGCCGACGCCGGAATATTTTCTCCCGCACGGGCCGAACATGAATTTTATACCCTGGCAGCCCAAAGTACTCCTGCTACTGCGGGTACTGTAGTAATAAATGAATTGCTGGCCGATAATGTCAATAATGTAACCGACGAATATAATCAGCACGACGATTGGGTAGAGTTTTATAATAATTCAACCCAGCTGATAGATATGAGTGGTTTGTATTTAAGTGATGATATAACTAATCTGACGAAATGGAGTTTTCCGGCAGGAACCTATATTGAACCCAATGGATTTTTAGTGGTATGGACCGATGACGATGCCAATCAGCAAATACTGCATAGTAATTTTAGTTTGAATAAGGACAGTGGTCATCTGATTCTCAGTAACGGAACCGGTATTTTAGACAGCATTTCCATTACCGGACAACAGGCTGATACCACCTTCGGTCGTTATCCGAACGGTACGGGGCCCTTCACAAAAATGAATACCACGTTTGCTGCCTGGAATAATAATTATGCCCTGCCTGTGAAAAATTATACGCTGGTGAATAGTATCCGGGTGTATCCTTCCCCTGCCAGCGAATGGGTATGGATAGAAACGACAACGAATCAGACATTGGAAATCACTGATCTGAAAGGAAGTACGATGTACCGAAATACATCCGGTACTATGAAACACAAAATCAATGTTTCGAACTGGCCGGCAGGAACTTACCTGGTTCATTCAGGCGAACAAACACAAAAACTACTTGTCCATTAATTTGTTTTATGTAAAAGAAAAAGGCACCTTTCTTGCGGGTGCCTTTTTTATAAGTATTTGTAGCAAAGCTTAATACATTTCCAACCCGGAAAAGAAGAATGAAGCTTCAATGCGTGCATTTTCGTCGCTATCACTTCCATGAACGGCATTTTCACCTACATTTTTTGCATATTTCTTACGTATAGTACCTTCTTCAGCTTTGGCCGGGTCGGTGGCGCCAATCAAGGTACGGAAATCGGCAACAGCATTATCTTTTTCAAGTACCGCGGCCACAATAGGTCCACTGCTCATAAACTCACAAAGTTCTCCGTAGAAGGGACGCTCCTTGTGGATTTCGTAAAACTGTCCGGCACGCTGCATACTGAGATTCGTGAGCTTCATGGCTTTAATTCTAAAACCGGCTTCATTAATCTGGGCCAGTATTCCTCCGATATAACCTGCTTTCACGGCATCGGGTTTGATCATGGTAAATGTAATATTCGACATAATAATTTTTTGTGGCGCAAATGTAGGGAACAGAATTCGATCGGGACAAAAAAAATGACCGTTGTACGAACGGCCATTTTCTGATTATTTAAGTCTGTTACCTGATCTCGGGTTTCAATTCAAGGGGTTTGGAAGGTTCTCCCAAGTGGATTCTTTTCTGAAACTGATCATGCTTTTTCATCGCTTGCTCACGAATCAGGGAATGATTGTTCTGACCTGTGGTTTCATTTGCCTGATAGAAAATCCCGTCGGAAGCCGGACGGCCATGTTCTATTGGATTCTGATATAAGCCTGCTTCACGTCCCGATTTTTCTACTTCATTTACAATGCGATGGGCTTCGGCCATGGCATCTTTCCGAACACCACTTACCTGCCAGCTTACTTTTACATTAGGTACATTCGTTTTAATCCGAAACTGATTATTCTGAATTTCGTCGGCAATAATAGCCTGAGCAAAGGTGCCAATCACCGTTAACTGATATTTGAAATCCTTGTTCAGCGCTTCGAAATAAGAAGGAAGTGTTACCCAGGCTTCTCCATTTGCATCAGTTGTAATGTTCCCATTGTACAGGTTCATCATATCGTTGCTTTCCACCGATGAATGATAGAGGTATTTATTGGAAGGATCCAGAGGGTGGTCGATACGAAAGGCCTTGATACTGGAGGATGCATTTGTAGCATATAAGTTGCCATCAAAATAGCCGGCATAATTTGTGCCTGTAGCTATACCTCTGACACCTATCCAATTTCCCATTCCGGTAACACCGATTCCGTACACACTGGAAGGAGGAGTAGAAATACCCATTACCCCTGAAACATCGGCAGGATAGGTACCGGTGTATTCGCCATGTAAAACCCCATCACTGTTTAATGCAGCACTTTGTGAAGCCGTACCGGCCGTGAAGTAACCCGCTGAGTTGGAGTCGGTTACCGAAGCCACACCAATTCCGAATTGTGAAAAGGTGGATACGCCATTCCCGTTGGTGGTATAGGTTTCCACTCCATTTCCATTATATGCATAGCCATAAAGTCCATTTCCGTAAGTGCCGCCATTTCCATTCACCGCATCGCCCAGACCGCCACCGGTTATTACACCGGCCACTCCATAATAGGGTGAGGTGCCACGTACTCCAATCCATCCTCCGTCGCCGGCAGTACCAATACCAAATCCACTATTTCCAGTATTTCTTCCATAGACCCCAACAAAATCCGAAGAGGCAATACCTGTATAATCGCCCACAAGAACACCATTATAAAAAGCACCGCTGGCCGTATTGGAGGCTGTAAAGTATCCGGCTGCCAGTGAATCGGACGTACCATATACCCCATAGTTTTTGGTAGAAAGTCCGTACACTCCAACCCCTGTATTCGATGTTCCCCGAACACCAAAATACGAATCAGACACCCCTGTAACACCAATAAAAGAAGTTGAACTTCCGTACACACCATAGGCGCTGCCGGAGATGCCCTCTACCCCGCGGTAATTACCTACTCCTTTCACACCTATACCCCAGTTGGTTAATGCCAAACTTTGTCCGAATACACCCACTACATCAGAAGCAATAGGAGTACCTGTATATTCACCCCGGATAATTCCATTGGTGAATGAACTGGTTGCATCCGTAACATGCAGTTTCGATGACGGTGTGGTGGTATTAATACCCATATTTCCGTTGGCATCAATACGGGCTCGTTCTAAATTGTTGGTGCCGAATGAAAGAATATCGTTTTCTCTGTTGATGATACTGGCCGCATTTCCTGTGTTTTTAATTTCCAATCCATCGGTAGCGGTATGTCCGGTGGTATTATTGGTCAGCAGGGCATTCATGGTAGTACCATCGGTATTATTCAGATGTACTCTGGCTACCGGCGCAGAGTTTCCACCGATACCTACATTTTCGCTGGTGAAGTCGGCATGGAATTTAAGTT
>CAYWKR010000295.1:0-3365 GCA_964458785.1 uncultured Bifidobacterium sp.
ACAGCGATGCATTGCCTCTTATGCATGAAGATGATTCAAATTATTATTTTGCAGAAAATCTAATAATTAATAAAAACACCTACCAAGCAAATATAAACTCAAAAACCTTCGGAAGCGGATCGCCTTTATCAATAGTTTATTTGAACAACGGACAAATTAAAGAAAAGCTAAACTATAGCGCAGGATTAAAGTATGCTGTTGTTTTATATAAAAAAGAAACTGAACCACAGGGAAGCCCTCATACGTTCAGGAATTGGAATAAGTACCGCGCTGCTTTTCGCCCTTCCGCTCAATTGGGCAATCTATAAAAAGTATGGCGAATTCAGTATCACAGGCTTAGCCGGCAAACTCAACATGAGCTGGTATATTCAGAGCGGGAAAAGTTTCCGATCGGATATTCACTTACTCATTCCCCCTGTTACACCCGGAGCTACCTCCTTCTGGGAAGATCCTTTTCCTACACAACAAGATCTTACGCATCCGTTACAATCGGTATCGTCTTTTATTCACTGGATAGCTCGGGTTATCCATACCTGTTTGAATGCGGTGCTGTGTATGAATGAAATTTCCTTTCTGGCTCTTGCTATACTTCTGGCTGCCCTCTATACTTTTTTCATCCGTTACAAGATCCGTGAATCGTATTATACCCGTGAACAAGTACTTACGCTTTCGGCCTGTATTCTGCCTCTGGGTTATCTCATGATGCACATTGAAACCCGCTATATCTGGCTCGAAGTTTTCCTCACCATGATACTGGGCACCCAGTTATTTTCAATCTGGTATACCGGAAATAAAGCTGCAATTAAAAAAACCGGTATCCTGCTATTGGCTTCATCATATCTGATTTTCCCATTGGTACAAACCGAAGCATTGCGTTACAAGAACAAGGATTTATTCGACTGGGCTGCTGCACTGAAACAAAAAAACTGGTCGGGGCGTTTTACTTCCAATGCTACCGATGCCGGTCGTATGTGGGTGCTTGCCTACCTGACACACAGTTCGTTTTATACTATCGAGAAGCAAAATTATTCCCGCGAACAGTTGCTATCAGAAATGAAACATTATCAGGTACCCTACTATTTTTTCTGTAGTGAAAACAACCTGAACGGGGTACAACCCGATACCGCTTTCAATCCGCTGATACATTTATCAGGGCTGGATGTTCTGGAACTAAAATAAGATCAGATATTCTCCTTTAACCAGTTTCTGATTTTGCGGATATAATCGAAATACCCCATCTCTAAGCGAAACCAGAGTAAGGCAAACACAATGAGTGATATACCGGCAAGGATGAAGGCAGTATTGTTATATTTTCCTTGTCCGAAAGCATAGGTGATAATTCCGGCTATCATGGCAAATACCACAAAAAACATCACGAGATAAGGGCCACCGATATCGATCCGGCGCGGCTTACTCATCATCTTCACCTGAGTTCCCTGCGCTCCCTTCGAAAAGCGAACCCGGGTAATGGGAAGGGTATAAATATGATCTTCGTCTTCGGCATGAGGAATAATCTTCAGGTCACCATTTCGTTCCATGACTTCGAAATCGAGAACATGAACTTTTAAGTGCCTACCTAGCAGGGAACTCTTCAATTCTTCCGCACTTTTCTTACTTTGGAGCGAATAATACCGACGGAATATCATAGTATGTAGTTTTTTGTTTCAGAAATATACTATAATATAATGGCCATTACAAGATTTCTGCCAAATAGTTTACCACATTTATATGGCACAACGCCTAACGGGTGGTTTTCGACAAACGGGCGAAGAAGGATTTTTCACTGTGGTAAATCTTCATTAACAAATCCGACAACTCCTTGAAACTCACCACATCACTACTTCTGGATTTACAGATACGGGCATTGAGATAGGCAAAATTTCTCCACTGATCACCAATGCCGGTCAGTTCTTTCGATAGTTCGCTCAATGTTTCGTTCTGCATAATACCTGCCGCTTCCTGAAGAAAAGCTGCATATAAAAAACGAAAGCCCGCACCCCCGGTACCAATTTCTTCCTGCATCCGGATCAGATTTCCCAAATACAGCGTAGCCCGCCGCGTATCCAGTTTTTCGGGATAGCGGGCAATTTGTTTAGAAAGAAAAGCGATGGCATTCAATCCAAACCAGGGCAAGGGGGGCGACTGCATGAAGAAACAGGTTTGCCGTATTCCTTTATAAATGGCCGCCTTCATGTCGGGCACGCTGGGTGTACCGGTAATATAATACATACGGCCCTTAGGTTCAGGTACCCCTTTGGCAAAGCGGGCACGAACCAGATCATCTGAAGCAATGGTACAGGCATTGTCCATCACCGGATCGCTGACAGAATAAACTCCCTGCTCTTCACCATATATAACCAGATTATGGGCATTGAAATGAAACCGAAATACTTCAGGGAGAAAAGGCAGATAAAAAACTGAAACCTGGCAACCGGTAGGAATACCATTATGAATATTCTCATTCAGGCGTTGCATGGCATGTTCAGGCTTCCGGAATTGTTCGGTTTTATACTGAATATTCAGTCGCTTGCAAACATTTTTAAAAATCTGTCCGGGATAAACTCTATACGTAGTACCAGGTACCCCATTCACTTTTACAAACGGGATATGGGCAAAAAATAAGCCGCTTCCAATTCCGAAAGCCATAGGTTCTGAAACCGGCAAACCATAAAAATTTAATAAGTTGGCAGTCACGCCACTTTCGCAGTGAGCCTGCGGTTTGTGTTCAAACGGAATGATCATACCGTAAAGATGAACTATTAAAAGGGCTTTTTCAAGTCTGCCACGCTGATTCCGAAAACAGAAGCGTATCGCTGTAAAATATTTTCGGGTAATTTATTGAATACAGCCGGCTTCAGGTGACGTTTTACCTGCCATTGCCACTTTGAAACATAGGCTGCCAGGATGCCAATGTCCATGCGCTGTAATACCATATAATAAGCAAGCGGACTTTTCCTCCCCGTCTGAACATCTTCCATGGCTTCTTTCAATTGTTCATCAATTTCCTCCCAGGCTTGTTGCAAAGCAATATTTTCAGCTTCCCAGCCCACACTGTTAGCCTGCGTATAGGTTCCATCTTCGCGGGTTACATACAGCACTTTTTTAGGGGCTTGTCCTCCATCCCGAAATGCTTTTTTATCTTGTGGAATCTCACTCCAGTTCATCGTGTTTAATTGCGTGAATTAATAACCGAACCGGTATTATTCATCTTCAAAGCCTTCACCCAATCAAGAATTACATTCCCGGCTTCTGCCACATAAGGATCCTTTCGTAATCGCTTCAACCATTCTTCATTCGTTTTGTTCAGCAAGGTATCTTTTTTTAATGCTGGCATATCGGCTGCCAGGTTCTCAAAATTCAATGTC
>CAYWKR010000296.1:0-3354 GCA_964458785.1 uncultured Bifidobacterium sp.
CAGGTGTGAATATGAAAAATGAAGTACGACAGGAAGGCATGGATGGTAATTTGAAAGGAAAGAGTTTTTTATTTACCGGCACACTTCAGATGAAACGGGCTGCCGCCGAAGCGTTGGTAGAAGAAAAGGGTGGACAAATAGCAGGCAGTGTAAGCAGCAAACTGAATTTTCTGGTAGTAGGTGAAGAGGCAGGAAGTAAACTGGAAAAGGCTAAGAAGCTGGGAACGATACAGATTCTGAGTGAAGAGGAATTTTTACAACTGATTCAGGAAGCAGGATAAGATGGAAAACGGTCAGGAACAAAAAGCATTGCGTACCGTTTGGTTCAGTATTGCCGGAAATGCGGTGCTGGCATTATTAAAAGGACTGACCGGTTTTTTCGGACATTCTTATGCCCTCATCGCGGATGCCATTGAATCACTCACCGATATTTTTTCATCCTTACTGGTGGTCTTTGGAATTAAATATGCCAGTCGGCCCGCCGATGAAAATCATCCCTATGGTCATGGTCGTGCTGAGCCCCTGATTACCTTTCTCGTGGTTGCATTCTTATTAGTTTCAGCGGGAATTATTGCACACGACAGTATTCAAAATATACGTACACCACATGCTTTGCCTCAACCGTATACCTTGGTGATACTGGGGGCTATTATTGTATGGAAGGAGTTATCGTACCGACTGGTCATCCGACGAAGTCGCGAAACACATAGCAGTTCGCTCAAAGCCGATGCCTGGCATCATCGCAGCGATGCTATCACGTCGCTGGCAGCCTTTGCCGGAATTGCAGTGGCCTTGGTGATGGGAAAAGGGTATGAAGCAGCCGATGACTGGGCGGCATTACTGGCGTCGTTTTTTATAGTTTACAATGCATACCTCATCTTTCGTCCGGCATTGGGAGAAATCATGGATGAGCATGTATACGATGATATCATTCGCGAGATACGGGAAGCAGCACAACAGGTACCCGGTATACAAGGCACCGAAAAATGTTTTATTCGCAAAGCAGGTATGAAGTACCATGTGGATTTACATGCGCTGGTGGATGGGAATTTGCCGGTTCGGGATGGGCATCATCTGGCGCATTTGTTGAAGGACCATTTGCATGCATCCATTCCGGTATTAGGACATATCCTGATTCATATTGAACCGGCCGAAGAAGTTCAGATCACTTCGAGCTGATGTTGTAATAAATCGTCGAAGCTTTCCCGCTTCCGGATCAGTTGGGCTTTTCCCTTACTGTACAATACTTCTGCCGGACGGGTACGGGAATTAAAACTGGAAGCCATTTCAAACCCATAGGCACCGGCATTTTTAAATAAGAGGTAATCGCCTTCACGAACTTCATTCAATACCCGATCCCAGCAAAATGTATCGGTTTCGCATAAATTACCTACCACGGTATAAATGCGTTCGGTGCCTTCGGGGTTCGATATATTGACAATATGATGATAGGAATCGTAAAACATGGGGCGTATCAGGTGATTAAAACCGGTATCGATGCCGGCAAAAACGGTAGCCGGTGTTTGTTTAATCACATTCACCCGACTCATGAAATAACCACATTCACTCACCAGGTATTTACCCGGTTCAAACCAAATTTCCAGATCGCGTTTCGTTTCATTCCGAAATTCGTTTAGGCGACTTTTAATATGCTGTGCCAGCAATTCCACATCGGTACCTTTTTCGTCGGGTGCATAGGGTACTTTAAAACCCGACCCCAAATCGAGATAGCGGATACCCGGAAAATGTTCGGCCAGATCCAGCATTACATCCATGGCTTGCATAAATACACCGATATCTTTTATTTCACTTCCGGTATGCATATGTAAACCTTCTACTACCAAATTGGTTTTCTTTACGATACGTTCGATATGCCGGAGTTGATGCACTGAAATACCAAACTTGCTGTCGATATGACCGGTAGATATTTTTAAATTTCCTCCGGCCATGATATGAGGATTCAAGCGGATCATCACAGGGTAGCTGTTTCCATAGGTGTTGCCAAATTGTTCCAGAATGGAAATATTGTCGAGATTAACGTGAACACCCAACTCCTTCACGGTTTCTATTTCAGAGAAATGAACACAGTTGGGGGTGTATACAATATTTTTTGGATCAAAACCGGCCATCAGTCCCAGCTTCACTTCATTCAGCGAAACGGTATCCAATCCTGCCCCCATCTTTTGTACAATCTTCAATATATTAATATTCGATAAGGCTTTGCAGGCATAAAAAAACCGGGTGCTGCTTCCCTGAAAGGCGTGAGTTAATTTTTCATATTGGCTCTCAATTTTCTCACGGTGGTAAACGTACAAAGGGGTGCCAAAATCTTCGGCCATCTGTATCAGTTGCTCTTTTTTAATCATGGGGCAAAGATAGATTCTGGATTCAGACTTTGAAAATGAAGCGCGAGCGGATACCTTTATACCATGCAGCAATGGTTTTGGATTTTTCTGGGTGGTGGTTTGGGAAGTGTACTTCGTTATGCTGTTGGGGAGTGGACCCATTCTTCATCGCGCTTTCCATTTGCCACCTTATGGGTTAATAGTATAGGATCGATGTTGATTGGTTTTCTGATGGCTTTTCTGCATACAACCGAAGACACTGCCGGAACACTTTCGCTCAAAAACTTTCTCATTACCGGTTTCTGCGGAGGGTTTACCACCTTTTCGGCCTTCAGTGCGCAGAATCTCCGCATGTGGCAAGATGGAAATTATGGGATGAGTTTCGTATACATTTTGGGTAGTATAGTGTTTTGTTTAGTGGCGGTATGGGTAGGTCATAGTATAGGTCGCTGGGGGCAGTCGCACTAAATAAATTCCCATGCGAACTATCTCCGCACATGGCAGTTCCGGATAAAGACCGGGGAGTATAAAATTCGATCGGTGTTTGGAACTTCTGTTCGGTAAGGGATGAAGAAAAGCTTGTTTATACGTTTATCGTAAGCATACTTGATGCTTCAACATTATTTTAAATCTAAAACATTGGTGTCGTAAGCATAGTATTCTTGACCGGTTTTCTTTTTACAACGGCAATTTCACATTCCATGACCGCATATTCACTTTTTGGAAGGCCATTTCACTTTTCGGGAAGACATATTGCAAAATAAAGATGTCAGTTTCCAAAACATTCTTGTCATGTTTCCTTTTCACAACGGCATTTTCATTTTGGGGGAAGGCTAAATGGGATCAGTTTAATACACAGGATCACTTTAAAAAACCCAGAGCTAACTATTAGCTAAAACCTATTTTCCAGAGTTGCAGGGACCTAATATGAACTGAGTGTCTCATACTCGTAACATTCCTTGGCATAGTTTGGATATATAATTTCTAAATTTTCTTAACTTACATTGTG
>CAYWKR010000297.1:0-3335 GCA_964458785.1 uncultured Bifidobacterium sp.
CTATGAAAACAAAAGACTTTCTTGGGAATGAATGGAACGGTGAGTGTATGGGGTCTCATACGTTTTCCCATTCCGGCCATTGGTATAATAATGTTCATGTTTTTTTCTTTTTTTTTTTGACAAATCAATGTATGCCTGTACTTCCAAACCCCGAATCATTCCGTTCACTTTCGGGCAGTATGGTAACCGCCTTCCAGTGTACCCTTTCATAGCGGTGCACGACCATTTGTGCAATACGTTCTCCGGGTGTAATCTGCTGCACGGTATTGGATAAGTTAATAATAATCACCTGTATCTCACCCCGGTAATCGCTATCGATGGTGCCGGGTGTATTCAGGCAGGTCAATCCTTTTTTAATGGCAAGTCCGCTACGGGGTCTGATTTGTGCTTCATAACCATCGGGTAAGGCAATATGCAGTCCGGTTGGAACTAACACTCTTTCCATGGGAGCCAGACTGATTTCCAAATTCAGGTTGGCATACAAATCCATTCCCGCCGAACCGGGCGTCTGGTAGTCTGGAAGCGGATAGGAACTTTTATTGATAACAGGTAGCTGCACCATAAAGAATAGCCGGCAAATTTAATTCAAAATGCCTTCCTGATCTGGTTTTTTGGGCAGATTAGAGATTTACATACCAGAGAATACGTTCGGCAAAATCGCCCCATTGTTTGGTACTTGATTTTACCTTTTCGTTCAGTGAACCATAGCCCACTTTATCGCCTTTAACCGGGGCATGAATATCCTGTTCATTCGCCAGAAAGTTATCGTATCTGGTAGCAAACCAGGTCATATTCAAACGGGGAATCACTAATCCCAGTATCATGCCGGGAAGACCGCCAAAACTCTCGGGTCCGCCACTGGCCAATACTGCATCGGTATAGAAGGCAATGACATATACCGAATCCATAATAATGGTTTCAGCCCGGCGGCAATTAAAACCTGCAATTTTTCTGAATTCTTCTGTAATCTTCCACGAATATGTTTTTAAGCTATCCTGCACCAGATAGGTTTTTTCGAACAGTTTCTTTTCCTGTACACTTTGATTTTTTTCGTAATCGTTGAAAACAATATTTCGCTCCGAAGGTATTCCCCCCATCATCATCTTACTGTCAGAAATACCGTCCGGTGCCGGTTGGTACAAACTTTTTTTCTCATCGAACTGCAGTTCAAAAATGTCGGTTTTATATTTTGGAACCTGCTTTTTAATGGTTTCAGCCATCGAGGTATTTCCACTTCCCTTCATCATTTCATCCATCTGCTTATGCTGATTCAATTTTCGTTCGAAGGTGAATTTGCCACGAAAGGCAATGACGGGGGCAGTCGAATTTTGTGCATACAACGTATGCATGCCGGAGAAAGCCAACGCTATCAGAATAATCTTTTTCATGTCTTTGGAATTAATTTGAATTAACGACGTTCTACCCGCATGCGACGACCACCACCGCGAGGCATCCTGGGTTGTTTCGGTCCGTTGTTTCCCTGTTTTGCCATCGGTCCGGTATTAAAATTGTACAGCATGCCCACCATCCAGTAACGTCCCAGGGTTTGAAAGTACCGTTCGGTATTGTAATTGTTGCTGGTGGTTCGCTCATAGCCACGGTTCTGATTCAGCATATCATTCACACGGAACGACCATTCGAGATTTTTGTTCGAGAGCATTTTAAAATCGAGATGTGCATTCCAGATCAAACGGCTGAATGAATTCGGATACGGACCCACGGGCGGATTATACTGATAATCGGCATCGGTACCCAACTCGAAATTTTTAGGAAGATAGGCGATAAATGAGGCACTGGGTGCAAAAGAAAAGAAACGGATATTTCGGCTGCTTTGTAACTGACTGGTACTGTTGGTATAAATAGTACCCAGATCGATACTTGCATAGAATTTATCCTCGGCGTTATAGGCCAGGCCGGGGGTTAATGTAATACTTTGTGTATGTGTAAAGCCTTCAACCGAATTAATGATATTCGGATTCCGCGTCAAGCTTCCGTTCAGATTCAGTTTTCCTTCCAGTGGTGATTTAAATAGTTTGGTTGAAATGCCACCCCATACACTGGCATTATAGTTTCCGTTGAGGTTTACATACGAAGTAATGGTACGGCCCAATGTATCGAATATGCGGCTGGTGCTTATAGCATTATAGGTATTACCACCATAAATGCCTCCGTATAAACTCGTTCCGGATAATACCTTATAGCTGAAGTAGCTCAGATTGATATTCTGGTTATAGGCTAGTTTGAGCGAGGGGTTCCCTACTACTACATTTAATGGATTGGAATTATCCTGTACTGGCTGCACTTGTGTGATGCCGGGTTGGCGTGTGGATCCACTATAGCTGAATTGCAAACGACGGAATTGATCGAATTTATAATTGAACCGAAGATTGGGGAACAGATTCCAGCGATGATAATTGTATTGCCGGTTTCTGATTTCATCGTGTTGGTCAACCAGCGAATAAATGGCATTGCCCCCCACAGTTACATTGTATTTTTTTTCGTTGAATTTCAGATCAGCCCCCATACTGTGACTCATCACTTTGAGACTATACACATTGCTTAATGAATCGATGAGGTCGTTATACGCACCGGTTCCTCCTGTTTTTTCGTAGGTTTCTTTGCCCGATTCGCTTTGGTCGCTGATGAATTCATACGAGGTCTTCAATAACCATTTTTTTGAAAGCGGTTCGGTATAGGTGATTTTTGCACTGGCATAATGGCTGAGATACGAATCCTGTTTCTTCTGATCAATATCCTGATTTTGCAACTGACCGCCAATGGTGAAGGCATTATACCCCTGCAGGTAACCCTCGCCTTCATTCTTGTTATAATTGTAGGTGGTATTCAGCGACAATGTTCTGCCGGTTTTCTTCAGTTTTTTATTCAGGGTCAAGTTGTTATTCAACCGGTTTGAATTACTGTTTACATCATTGGTAGTATGGCGGAGTGATACCGGTACTTCGTTACTGCTTAAATTACCCGAACTGTTTTTACTGTTCATTTCAGCAGTGGCAAAACGGCCGGTGAGATTATAAATGATAGAAAAGGTAGAATCGATGGTGAATTCGTATTTACCACTGATCCGGTGTGTATTTCGGCGACTGAACGATTCCGAGGTGTCGACACTATTAAAGGTATTGCCTGGAAACAGATTCTCGGTATTGGAATGTTCTGATTTGTTGCGTTCAATTCGTCCGAAGGAATAATTGGTATTGAGGTGTTGTTTATCGTCCCACTTATTGGCATAATGTAAACCGCCGGTCCATGCTTTGGTAAATCCTTCCGGAATCTGGTTGCCCCAATTGCTTCCGCCGTCGTCTTCCATCTCACTGAAA
>CAYWKR010000298.1:0-3334 GCA_964458785.1 uncultured Bifidobacterium sp.
TCCTTCACTGACATACACAAATGAACCAATATAGGCCGATTCATCGATACTGGCTGAAGCAGCAACATGACTGTGCATTTCCTTTCCGGGTTGCGGTCGAACGGTAGTCAGATCCTGATACGTTTGCAATAATGTAGCAAAGGCAGCATACGCATCCTTCACCCGAATGAGGGTTGAGGTTACAGGTTGTTTTAAGGTGAGTGATTCAGATACCAGAACAATACCTGCACGGGTACTATAAATAAAATGTTCGTAGCGGGGATTAGCCAGAAAACACAGATCCCCCTCTTTTCCATCTTCAATTTTGGCGAAAGCGTGAACCGATCGCTGCGAATCTCCTTCTATACTTCCCTGCACAAGAGTGGCTATCTGCTGAGCCGTAAATTTCATCATGAACGCTGCTGATTTCTGAGGAAACAAATGTAAGGTTTTTTTACAGGTATCAAAAGGGCGTCCTGAATCAGGCTGTTCTCGGCCTCAGTAATATCGCGGACTTCCCCGTTTTTAAAGAGAATTTTGATACGTTCCTGTCCGGCCTGGTACGTAATACTGGCGGTACTGCCAGCCAGGAGGTAATAACGGATTTGATCCGGCACAACCCCTTCCCTGATCAGGTTTTCCCGAATTTCATCGATCTCGTTTTGCGAAGAACTGCCCATAAACCGAACTTTAAATAAATTACGCCCCAACAGGCGGCTGCTGAGATCCGACAACACAGGGTCTGAATGCCGGCTCCACACCTTAATAGCGCTCACAATATCAAAGTCGTCCAGTTCAAGAAAGGTCTGAAGACATTCTTCACCCGATTGAAAATCAGCCAGGGTAATTTCATGCTGCAGGAAATATTGTAAAGCCGGTGTGGCAAATAACTGCTCCCCCAGAAGACTTAATTCACGCGCCCTCTGTAACACTGTGAGCAACATGAGTTCGGAGCTGAGTACCGTTTTATGCAGATAAACCTGATCGTACATCAGCCGACGGGCAATCAGAAATTTCTCGATAGAGTGTAATCCTTTTTCTTCCACCAGTAATTCATCCTCGCGAACACATAACATTTTAAGAATCCGGTCGTAGCCTATGACTCCTTCCGAAACACCGGTAAAAAAACTATCCCGGGCGAGATAATCCATACGATCAACATCCAGTTGGCTACTCACCAGTTGATGCAGAAAATTCTTACGATACGTTCCCTGAAAAATCTCCACGGCCATGTGCATCACCTGATAGTCTTCATCTGTTTTTGCCAATTCCGAAATGAATCGTTGCATAATCAGTAATGAAAGATTTTCGTGATGCACATCAACAATGGCATGTTCCAGGGCATGCGAAAAGGGGCCGTGACCGATATCATGCATGAGGATGGCCAGCTTCGAAGCCCGTTCTTCCCTGATAGAAATATCGGTACCTTTTAAACGTAGTTCGGTTAAAGCCGCACTCATTAAATGATAAGCTCCCAACGCATGATGCAGACGGGTATGTACGGCACCCGGATAAACGAGATAGGCCAAAGCCATTTGCTTGATCCGGCGCAGTCGTTGGAACCAGGGATGTGAAATCAACGAGAAAACCAGTTCATCGTCTATGGTAATAAAACCATGAACAGGATCATTAATTATTTTTCTCATCCGGCTAAGTTAATCATTCAACAACCGAAGGAGTGAATTCAACGATCGTATTTGCAACAGGCATGTAAATTATTATAGGCACTCTCACTGGCTTTGAATTTTTCTGTATCATAACCGGCATTGGCTACCCGGTGCTGAATCGAATCGTTTGTAATCTGTGAAGCATAATAGCTTACCGTCAGTATTTTGCTTTCTTCATCCCAACGGGCCTTTTTTACAGCCTTGATATGAAGTGCCCCTTCAATGGTTTTCTTACAGGTACCACAATTTCCCTTTACATGAATAGTTTCCGTTACCGGTTTTTCCTTTTCTGTGGCCTGAAGATTCGTTACCAGACACAGAGAAAGTATCCATGCCACCCAAAATCCGTTTTTCATTTTATTTCTTTTATTATTATAGTATTGTATACCTGAATCCACCATAAATCATTCTTCCCAGTGTAGGCCCCCAAATGCTTCCCGCATCAAAATATTCTCCGTTAGGATGACCGGGATCAATGATCAGATCCTTTTGGGTAAAGTTATTTATGTTTTCTGAACCCACATAACATTCCAGTTTTTTAAAGAGGTAGGTAATCTGCCCCAGCATTCTGAAGTAGGAGGGTGAGTATTTACGTATCTGGTAGGTCTCCGGATTCGATGAATAATCGGGAAGGCGTTGCTTTCCAACCCATTGGGTGGTAAAATCGACTTTCCAGTTTTTTCGCGGCGTTTGATAGGCTACATTCAATAAGGCCCTGTGTTTGGCATTCAACATTTTTTCCATCAGGATACCTCGTTGTGTAATCCATACATCGTTGAATTTATACGCTAATCGTATATCTACATTCCGAACGATTTCGCGGTACCACTCGGCTTGAAAATACCAGGCATACGATTTTCCATTCAGGTTGTAAAAATTCACACTTTGTGGACTAGCATCGAAATCGGCCACCACCTGATTAATAAAATCGGTACGGAAAAGATCCACGCTGAAGCGGCCTTCTTTGGTTCTCTGCTGAAAGGTATAAGAAAAATTCAGGCCATAATTCCAGCTATACTCGGGAAGTAATGCCTCCAGGATGTTGACATTCCGGTTACTGGCAAATAATTGCGCATTCTCTGCAAAAATATTCGCTGTACGAAATCCGCTTCCGGCACTGGCCCGCAGGCTCATGCTTTTATTTAAACTATATTTCAGATTGGCCCGTGGAATAAAATATAAGCGGTTCAAACGGGCATTATAATCGCCCCGTACACCAGCCAGCAACGACCATTTCTCACTTCCTGTATACGTATATTCCGCAAAGAGACCACTAACAGTTTCTGCTCTGCTCAATTGTATCATCCGGTATGTTTCAGAAATCCAGTCACTGAGTATACCCCCTCCCAGACGGATCTGAGCTTGTTCGTTCATGAGCGGTCGTTGATAAATCAGATTCAGATACACAGTCTGTTGCCGACCTCCATAGGGTGAAAGTCCGTAGAAGGCATCGATATCATGAAAGGTATAATTGGCCTGTATACCCAGACTTCGGTCGCCATGCTCATCGAAATTGTAACTGGTTTTATTAAAAACCTCTGCCCTTCGCGTAGTAATTCCAAATCCATAACTGGTTTGCATCCAGACAGGCACATCGGGATTGAATGTAGACTGTCCCCCCAATTTATCGTCGTATAACCCTTTTATACCAAACATACTCTCAATCTTTTCGCCATGGTATTTCCATC
>CAYWKR010000299.1:0-3331 GCA_964458785.1 uncultured Bifidobacterium sp.
GATGTGTTTTACGATGGCCAGTCCCAGACCACTTCCTCCTTTATTCCGAGAGCGGGCCGTATCGGTGCGAAAGAAGCGTTCAAAGACCCGTGGAATCTGGTCTTCCGGAATTCCAATGCCATTATCGGTAATTTCAATAAACACATCGCGGGCATCCACCACATAAATTCCCGCCGAAGTTTCTCCGTTCTGCTTTCCGTAATTGATTGAATTTTCTACCAGGTTAACAAGTACTTGTCTGATTTTGGACCGATCGGCATGTACTTCCACATCCTGTTCACAGCCTTTCTTGATACTTAAACGAATTCCTTTCCCGGCAGCCTTTTGGGAGAATTCTTCATATACTTCACGAATGAGACCCTGTATACTGAAGTTGGTTTTTATGAGTGGAATCGCATTCACTTCGAGCTTTGATATTTCGTCGAGGTCTTTCACGAGATCCGACAAGCGGTCGAGACTGCGGGCTGCTTTTTCTAAAAAACCTCTTTGCATTTCATCCTGAATAACCTCATGGTCGAGCAGGGTTTCGATATAGCCCTGCGCTGAAAATATGGGGGTTTTCAATTCATGCGAGAGATTCATAAGAAATTCTCTTCGAAAAGTTTCATTGTGCTGAAGCCGCTCCATTTCCACACTATGTTCGCGGGCCCAGCGCACCACCTCATCGCCTACATCGCTGAGGGTTTTTGCCGGTAATAATTCCTGATTATAAAATTCTTCGCGCTTCGAAGCCTTGGTTTGTGAAATGAGTTTGTAAATCAGTTTGATTTTACGATATACCAGATGCTCGACCATGTACCATGTAACGCCGTAGAGAATAATACAACTGGCCAGTGCTGCCATGAGGGTATATATAAAACGCACCGGTAAAAAGAGTCCGGCCAAAAGAAATAAAACAAGTGCCATACCGGACACCATCAGGGATACCTGAACCGTACCAATATTCTTGTTTTGAAACATCTCCCGAAAGTAAGCGATTCTACGCTTCGAATTTATATCCAACTCCTTTGATGGTTTGAATATAATCGGCATCTAGTTTCTGCCTTATTTTCCGAACATGAACATCGATGGTCCGGTCGCCAACAATCACTTCATTTCCCCACACGGTATTCAGAATTTCATTCCGCAGAAATACCCGGCCCGGTTTAGAGGCCAGCAAGGCGAATAATTCAAATTCCTTCCGGGGCAAATGAATTTCCTTGCCATGATGGATCACCAAAAATTTTTCTCGATTGATTTCCAAATCACGAAACATGAGGATTGGGGAATCGCCTTTATGCAAACGCCGGAAAGCCGAGTGAACCCTCGACATCAGCAGGCGGGGTTTAATAGGCTTCGAAATATAATCGTCGGCTCCGGCTTCGAGTCCTCTGATTTCAGACGCTTCATCGGCCATGGCGGTCAGAAAAATAACGATGGTTTGGTCGAACTCCGGATTCGCACGCAACTCGATGCAGGTTTGAATTCCATCTTTATGAGGCATCATCACATCGAGTAAAATGAGATCGGGTTTAAATTGTTTGGCCTGCAAGAGGGCGTCCACTCCAATGTATGCACTTTGCACTTCATACCCATGCATCTCGAGATTGTAGCGAATAATCTGAACAATATCCTGCTCATCATCGACCACCAGTATCTTACCTGACTTCTGCTCCATAGCGATTTTTGCAAAAGTACACAGGCCCCGGTGGTTTCGGTCTATGCCGCGGATTATGTAATTGTTAAGTCGCTATCAGTTATCTTTGATCTTCTGCCGGGCGTCTTCCAGCTTCCGTTTTGCCTCCCGGATTTTCTCTTCAGCTTCCCGTTGCTGTTCTTCTATAGCACGTTGATTTTCACGTTGCGTTTCTTCCAGTTTGCGTTTTGCTTCTTCAATTTCCTGTTCTGCCTCTCGTTTTGCATCTTCCAGCTCGCGACGCTTCTCGGCCTTCTTCTCTTTGCTGTCAGTAGATACTTCTATCTCGTCGTCGTGGATACGAATAACCGGATCCACTATAATTTCATCGTCTCCGGAAATGAATTCCGGATCATCATAATCCGAATCATCGGAACTGAATTTCCATCCCTTGTTGTTCATCTGTATGCGATAACGCAATTGACGTTTGAAGTGTTCGGAGATTCGGACATGTTTATGCTTAGGGATATAGAGAGTAAACTTCACATTTTGAAAATGATAGGGTTCCTTATTACTCACCCGCAACATACCGGGCAGGTACAGCATATTTCCTTCCTGTTTGAAATCGATCATGGCCTGATCGGCATGTTCACCTGCATGATTATGATCGCTTCCAAAGGCTGAACGTTCGATCAGAAGATGAAAATCGGAATCGTCGGAGGTTTTATACTTCATGCGAATGGCTTTGATATCATTGTATCCGGCTCCCTGACGAAGTATGTGATCGAATGCATTCATTTCGAACAGAATTCTTTCGCTGTACACCGAATCGGGTTGAATGGCTTCCACATACAAGGTATCGCCGGGTACACTCAGTACCTGCTGACTTGATTTACTGACATAGGTGCTATTCGACCGTGCCATACTTACAATAAGGGTAATCAGGCAAATCCATCCGAACATATGCAGACTGGTAAATATGACGCGAAGGGGACGATTGGATTTTCGGTATCCGGCCACACGGCGGATGAGCCAGAGAATAAAACCAACGAATGGCAGAATAAATACAAAGCCCAGGGCGAACAGCGCTAACGCCTTATGAAACGATGTAAATAAAATAACCGAAGCCAGGTTATAGGTAAAGAAGGCTCCGATGAGCACACTGAACGCAATGGGAATAAGTATAGCCAGAACAATGGCCATAATGATATAGGCGATCACTTTAAGAAAGCGGTTCAGTCCGCTGTTACTGTTTGCTGTTACCTGTTGCATAGAAACCGGGTTTTGTATGGTATTGATATTAATGGGTTCGCCTTTAAGGAGCATAAAGTCGGTAGACGATTTGGCTAGTGGAACAATAATCCAAAGGATGATATAGGACAGAAAGGCCATACCTGAAAAGGAAGAACCTACCAGGTGAGAAGGTCGCCACCAGAAGCTGTGGTGGGCAATTAAACCAAGTAGAATGGGTGCGAGAAAGATCAGGCGGATGATCCATGTTTCGGTATTAAAAAACTGAGCAATGCCACTGCATACACCACCCAGCACTTTGTCTTTCGGGTTACGGAATAGCTTCCGGCTGAGATTGTCTTTGAGATAAGCTGAAGGCAGAATCACCCAGAGAATGATATAAGCCAGAATACCCAGATTGAAGGCAAAGAGGGTAGCCACATTAAAAATAGTGAAGAGAACAAATACCAGTCGTACGGCAATAGG
>CAYWKR010000300.1:0-3325 GCA_964458785.1 uncultured Bifidobacterium sp.
ATCTTCCCTGAAATAACCCAAAGGATAGGTGGTACTTACCGGAGGCCCTGGTGTTACCGGATTTCCCAACGCATCGGTAGTACGAACCGATATACTCCGCAAATGATAACTTGATTTCATGCGGGTAATACCTCCGGTCCCATTTACATTCTTATATGCATAAGCCCCGTAAACCGGGAAGCCATCATAAGCAAATCCAATCAGTGGAGAATGCTGCGTGCTGTCGATCACATACAATCCATCGGCGATATAGGGATTGCAGATACCTGAAAGCACTGCCATATCTAAATTAAATGCGGATGGATTTTGATGATGATGATAGTTGCCCTGCGCGGGATGGCCCTTGGCACAATCGAATCCTTGTCGCTCAGCTACGATGGCGTCGCGATTCCATACGAGGTCGCCACTGCCTCCCAATGGACCTCCTGCCAAGGCACCTGTGGAGTTCTTCCATGATACACCATCACGGGCATCGAACAAAGCCACTCCGTTAATAAACAGTCCGATATTCCCCATCGTGGTAGCCGTAGGGGTTCCGGTATTCTGCACCGGATTACGACTGACTTTAAAAATGGCATTCTGATCGCTGGCAATAGAAGGGTTTCCATCGAGAAAGGGACCTGTGATATACGATGGAATACCATGTGTACTGATATAGACCCAGTTGGCAGAATACTGAACAGTTTGAACATTAGCCAAAGTAGGGTCGGTAATGGGGGTAGTATTCCCATTCACATAATGACGTCCGGTAATAGTCTGGTTCTGCAGCCAGGCTGTAATTTCCGGACCCCATTGTGCATGCAGGGTATTCGTGAAAATAACTCCCAACAAGAACAACCATCCGGGATTTCTTTTAAAATTCATAGTACTCATTTATTGATTCAACAGATGAAAAGGATAAGTAAATTGTGTATTAAAAATAAAGGCACGATCGCTCAGACAAAGTAAAAAAGCGATAAGATCAGTTTTTTCATTGGCCGTCAGTCTCACCCCGGCTTTCAGTTCAGGAGATACTTGGGAATTATTCTTCCCGATATGCATATAGTGATCGAGAACGGCTGATAATTTTAAAAAGCGGCCATCATGCATATAGGGGTAGCTGAATTCTATATTGCGAAGTGTAGGTACCCGAAAAAGGTATCGGTCGCTGGCTTGATGCGTAATCCGTTCGCGACCTGTATCGTTAAGTATAGAATCAGGAAAAAGTCCATTCTTCCTGAACTGAAGATTAGTGAAGAGAGGTTCAGTATGACATATGGCACAATACGTTTTAAAAAGGCGATAACCTGATTGTTCCTGCTTAGTGAATACTTGCTCACCTCGTTGTACCGAATCGTATTTTGACTGAAAACTCTGAAGGGAAGCTACAAACGAGGCCACAGATTTCAGGAAGGAAGAAGAATTTACACTATCGTAGCCCCATGCTTTCTGGTTCCATTCCCGGTATCGTTTCTGCCGGTTTAATTTTTCAAGCACATGCTGAAACGATTCGCTCATCTCTGCCGTATCGTGAAGGGGAGCTAATGCCTGCATCTCCAACGAAACAATGGCACCATCCCACATAAGCACCGGATAATAACGCAGGTTCATCAACGCCGGGGCATTCCGTCGGCCGATTCTGTTTTTTATTCCATGACTCAAGGCATGATCGACATGCGCAAAGGCCGTATACGAATTATGACAGGAAGCACAGGATATAGTACTGTCGGTTGAAAGTACGGGATCGTAAAACAAAGCCCGTCCCAGTTGATTCACCCAAAAACTATCTACCCCCTTATGAGCAGAATAATACACCAGTGGTTCCTTTTTCATAGCTCGTTTTCGGTCCTGTGATTCACCCCACAGAATAAAAACAATATTCAGTCCGATAAAAAAAACAAACCCTTTCTTCTTGTTCATGACGGATTCAGCGTTCGAATCAGTAATTCCTGTAACTGCTTAGATTCCATTCCAGGCTCCATATTGTGTAGTGGATAGTTGAAAAGAACTTCCTGCAACCACGGGGCTATATCGAAACGAAGAATAAAACAATCTCCGTTCCGCCGAATACCTAAGCACTTCTTCACAGCCCAAGGTGAACGGTATCCACCCAAATGATATTGAAAGTCCTTTTTTTGTCCGTTTGAATCGGTGAGTACCCCTTCCACTTTAAAATGTATATAACCACTTTGCCACGACCAATACATCCCTTTGAGCGGATCCAGAGCACCTCTTTGTACTCCCTGAACTTCAAGGGATGAGTCAACCCCCAGCAGCCCGGTCAGGTGATCGGCTCCTTCAGGTATTTTCTCCAAAGGAATGGTCATCCCGGAATCATCGGCTTCCGACCAGTCGATCAGATAATAAGTACCCTCATTTTTTTTCATCACTTGCTGCCCTTTCAGAAATTCAAATTCACCCAGATAAAATTTTAATGTATGAATCTTAACGTCCTGTATGCCTGCAAGTTTATAGGTATGGTTCAGTTGAAGGGATTGGTCACGAAATGTTATACTCACTTGTATATGTTCCTTTGTGTATGCACACAAACGAAGAGAAGCAATACAAAGGAAAACACCGATAAGCAGTTTCATACGTAAGTTACAAATGTACTTCTTCGCCCTGTTCAAAAACCTGTGGAGGCGGTTTGGATTCGCCGCTTTAGAATACCTTTACATCCGAAATGAAAAAACTTGAATGCATTAGCTGTGATACCTGTCCTGCCTGGTCGCTTACTGTTTTCCAGGTGCTGAATCAGGAAGAAGGCCTTCTGCTGACCAAGAATATTCAACGATTCCGGTATCGTAAAGGAGACCCTCTTTTTCAGGAAGGAGATACCCCCCGTCATTTGTTTTGTATGGGCAAGGGAAAAGCCAAAGTAGTGCAGCACAGTGGCGGAGATCGTGAACAGATTTTACATATGGTAAGGGCAGGTGACCTGATGGGGTACCGGGCTATTCTTGGAAATGATACCTACTCCTGTTCAGGCGAAGTAACCGAGGACACCGATATATGTCATATTCCAAGAGACATTTTTGAAAAACTATTGGAAAGAAATCCAGCCTTAGGGTTGAAAATTTCAAGAATGCTGGCACTTGAATTACGGGAAGCGGAATTAAAAATTACACAAATGGCTTTGCGTCCGGTGAAAGAACGGGTGGCCGGTGCCTTACTCTCCTTGCTTCATCATTATGGATTTGAAGACGATCAGGTGACCCTGAATTATCATCTGAAAAGGGAAGAACTTGCCAATATGACGGGAACTACCCGCGAAACAGCTACCCGCATGTTATATGTGCTGCAAAAGAACGGGTGGATTCAGGTGGCAGGAAAAAAAATCCGTTTG
>CAYWKR010000301.1:0-3324 GCA_964458785.1 uncultured Bifidobacterium sp.
GATTTTTTGCTTCTACCTCTTCCCTCTGGCAGCGTCATCACAAAAAGAAAAACGAGAAAAAAAGGATCCCTATACCTCTACCGAATTATGGGCTCCCATTCCCATCGACAGGCAGCTGGCGCACGATAAACTGGATCGCCTGCAGCGAAAGGCCGATGAAAGCGATGGCGTGATAGATGGCGTAATTCATATTGATAACGATAGCACGGCTACATCGCTTTTAACGACTTCTGTTTTAAAGGAAGCTGATCGGATACAAATTGTGGTAGAAAATCTTCCCCTTGATAAGTGGACGAAAATCCGCACTATCGAAAATCTGGAGAAAAGTCTCAGGGATCTCGTATACGATTTACAGAATAAGAAAGCCGATGCCCGGATGTATGCCAATATTGTTCGCGATTATTGGGTGCTGTTTATGCGTAATCAGGATGGACAACCGATTACAGGCTATATCGATTCCAATTTTAGTCGGTCATTTGATGTGTTGAAAACCTTTTTCAGGGAAGATACACCATCGGTGCAAATGGTGTATAAGCACATGGTAAAAGAATACCCGGATGAAATGTTTAAACGCTTCAGGGAATTTTCCTGGATGCCGGCAGCGGAAGAACTCTTTGCCTGGTTGGCCCCTCAAAATCCATCCCTGATTTTAACCTATGCCACGTCCACTTCGGCCGAACGTTCGGTAACCCGGCGCTGCAAGGATCCGCTGGTGAAAAAAATCGTAGAGATTGCCGATAAAACCAATATCCCGCTTCGTGCTATTGTGTATCTCGACGACCTCATGCAGGGGAGCATTACGATTCCTGAAATTAATCAGGTGATATCGGTTCCGGAATTGTATTACAAAAGTTTAGTCAAACAACGGTTGCGCTCTGCTTCGCTGACAAAGAAAATCAGGGAGCGGGAATCGAAACTGCAGGCACTGGAATATGTACGGACCATGAATGAATTGCATGATTCACCGGATCCGGTTCGTTTTAAGTGCATCGAGAATCTGAGTCCGCAGGAGATGTATTTCCTGATGGTACTGTGCAGCGATGAGATTTATACCAGTACGTTTGTAGGAACCTTCAACCGGATGTTGCTGAAGATGGCCCCACAGAAAGGCGATTTGTTTTTACAGGATCTGAATAACGACAAATTCAGAACCTTTATCCGGATGTGTGCAGGGTATAATAAACTCGACGAATTTTTAGCTACCATCGACGGAGGCCGGCGTAATGCCTTTATGGCTGCATTCGTGAATTTTATCGATAAGAATACCGACACCGATCTTGAAGATGCCGTAGATATAGCCGATTCATTCGGAAGTATCAACGATCCGGAATTACTGGAATACCTTCGCGGCCAGGTACTTGAAAATTATGAACGTACGTACCGGGAAGATAATATTCGCGGACTCACTATTTATTTTCTTCTGCATACCCTGTGTAGTACGGTAATAAATCCCGAAGAAAGCAGTGAAGATCTTCAAAAGCAATTAAAAGTTCCACCCATTACCTATGTGCCGTTTAAAAACCTGGGCGACAGCACCGGCCGTATCATCGAACAGGTATTTTTTTATGGCGATGAAGATGGAAAAATTTCCTTTGCCAGCTTTCAGGGTATTTTCAAAGCCGATGAATGGAAAGTGGAAAAAAACGAACAATGGATTAGTCTGCAATCCCTCAAAGGAAAGCCGATCACTATTTACGCCAATTTACCGTTGGAAGAACCATTGGATGAAGAAGCACAAAAGGCTTTATGTGCGTATTTAGACAAGAATGCCATTCGCCCCGGAATTATTGTGCATCGCGGACATAGTTACCACCTGCCCACCACCATGTCGCATATCAGTGCTTCCAATAAAATTATTATTCTGGGTTCCTGTGGAGGGTATCATAACCTGAGTACTATTTTAGGACAGTCGGAAGATGCCCATATTATTTCCAGTAAGCAAACCGGTTCGATGCAGGTGAATGATCCTATTCTGCGTGATATTCAGCAACTCTTACTGAATGGGCAGGACATTAACTGGATTTCATTGTGGAATACACTCAGTACGGAGATGAATTCGCCACGACTTCAGGATTTATTCAACGATTATGTGCCACCCCATAAAAATATGGGCGCTCTCTTTCTGAAGGCGTTTAAAATTCAAATGGCACAACAGGGTAGTTAGTAAAAATCAGGTTCAGGTGCTAAGCACCTGAAAATAAACACCGCCTATTCGCAGGCCACATGGATGTTTATTTCTGCCATTGATGCAACTTTTCAATGGCGGCATCTATGGTTTCCTTTTTCTTGGCAAAGCAAAAGCGAACCACATGATGGTCTGTTCCTTCCTGATAAAAAGCACTTACCGGAATAACGGCTACACCCACTTCACGTGTGAGCCATTCTGCAAATTCCCGGTCGGGTAGTGTTCGCATCCGGTCATAGCCCAGCAATTGAAAATACGAACCGGCTGCCGGTTGATGCATGGTAAAAGGAAGGTCCCTGATCTGTTCAAGAAAATAATCTCGCTTGACCTGGTAAAAGGAAGACAGTTCAAGATAATGCGATTCGGTTTGAAGGTATTGCGACAGGGCCACCTGCATGGGGGTATTGCATGAGAAACTCAGGTATTGATGTAACTTTCTGAATTCGGTCATGATATCTGCAGGGGCAACCACATAGCCCAATTTCCATCCGGTGGCATGAAATACTTTTCCGAATGAAAAGACTACCAGACTACGCGAAAACAAATCCGGGTATTTTAAAATCGAATCATGTTTATGCTCATCAAATACCAGGTGTTCATATACTTCATCACTCACTACATAGAAGGGGTATTTCTGCATCAGGTGCCGGAGGGCTTCGATATCGCGTGACTGAAAAACGGAACCACTGGGATTATGCGGGGTGTTGATGATTAATACTTTCGTTCGTGGTGTAATGGCTTCTTCCACTTTATTCCAGTCGACCGAATAATCGGGAAACGATAAAGGAACACAAACGGCACGGGCTCCCAGGCTTTCAATATTAGGAATATAACTGTCGTAGGCTGGTTCCAAAACAATGGCTTCGTCACCCGGAAACAACAGGGTGGCCAATGCAGTATATACTCCGTAGGTGGCACCAGGTGTAATAGTTATTTCAGTTTCCGGATCACAGCTTACCTGATATAACGAAGAAATTTTTTCCGATAAAGCTTCCCGTAATTCAGGTATACCCGGCATAGGGGCGTACTGATTAAATCCCATCCTCATGGCTTCAAATACAGCCTGAATCAGGGTTTCGGAAACCGGAAAATCGGGAAAACCCTGTGAAAGATTGATGGCCTGATATTCCCGGGCCAGG
>CAYWKR010000302.1:0-3309 GCA_964458785.1 uncultured Bifidobacterium sp.
CCGGTTCATCACTCATCATCGCACTCGAAGAATTATACAATTATGGTATTCCGGCTAAAGTGCACGTGGTAGTGGCCATTGCATGCACCGAAGGTATTGCCGCACTCCGGCACCGCTTCCCTGATTTTGAAATCTGGGCTGCCGATATCGACGACGAATTAACTGCGAAAGGCTATATCGTTCCGGGTTTGGGCGATGCCGGTGACCTTTCGTTCGGAACTAAGATGCAATTTTAATCAGGCGCCCTTCCACCCCAGGCGACTCTTCTTACGTCGCAACAGCAATCCGGTAAAAATAAGCAGAGGCCATAAGGGCCAGATGCGTATCAGACCATTCAGTATACCCGACAGCAAATACCATCCATCGGTGAGCGACTGTATGAGTGCTACCCCCCAGGGCGTGCGGGCCGAAGGAGGAATGGCACTATAGATGGCCTGTGTTCGCGGTTCGCCGTGTAAGTGTAAATTGAACCAGAGATAGGAAGTCCGGTGAACCAGTTTTTCATATTCAGCTTTGCGGTGAATCTGTTCCAGGGTATGTTCTTCCAGCCAGCTTTGTTGCACAAGACTTCGTGCTTTGGCATAGCCGCTTACCTGTACACCGGCACGAAGTTGTTCTTCTTTTACTTTTTCGGTTACATCTTCCTCATCGTACACAAAATCGTCTATGGTATATCCATCCTTCATCAGAAGATGAATAAAACTGTCGGTACAGGCAACCGGAATTTTAAGTTTCAGAAGAGCGGAAGGATACAGGGTATACCATTGAACATTCGAATCGAGACTACAGGATACTACTTCACCTCCTGATTTATTAGCGTGTACTTCGTAGTGCGTGGTACTTCCTCCCAATTTCTTTACTGCTTCCTGCCAGAAGGCGATGCTTTGCGGAACATCCCGTACCTGTAACTGAATTTCGGCGGTTTTAATGCTGATGCGGTCCGAATCGGTGAGTACAGTTTCCGGAGCACTGCTTTGGGTAACCTGTACCGGCGCTTCGTTTTCCATTTCACTGCAGGCGCTCCAGCTTAAACAAGCCAGCAGCAGGGATAAATACATAATTGGATTCTTCATTTTTCTTTTTTTCATTAATCCTTTCCTTTTAAAAATGTAACCAACCATTCCTGTTAAAGAAATGGGAAGGCCACTATCATCATTTATTTTTGAACGAAATCTGTAACACATGAAATCACTTTTATGTACATCGATTTGCCTGTTCGCCCTATTCCAATCGCAGGCATTGGATACAAGCAAACTGGATGGATTGTTGTCGCGTTATCATCAACATCAGAAGGCTATGTTGTCGGTGGCTATTACCGAGCCCGGACGAAAAGCCTATGTTCATTCGTGTGGCTGGTCGAATGCTTCGGTGCAGCGTTTGGCCGATTCCAATACCTTGTATCATATTGGTTCCATTTCCAAAATGTTTACCGCCGTGATGATCTTTCAACTGTTTCAGGAAAAGAAACTGCACCCTGATACTTTACTGAGCCATTATTTTCCTCAGATAAAAAACAGTAATAAAATACGTATTGCTCAACTCCTGAATCACCATAGCGGAATACACAATTTTACGAATGATGCCGACTATTCAACCTATATGGAAAAGGAGCATAGTCGGGATGATTTGCTGAAACGATTTTCAGAAATGCCATCGGATTTCGAACCGGGGAGTCGCGGTGAATACAGTAATACCAATTATATTTTATTGGGCTGGATTTTAGAAGAGACCGAGGCTTGTACCTATGCACAGTCGTTGAAGAGAAGAATTTGCGATCCCTTGCATCTGAAGCATACCCGCGTAGCCGGTTGGATCGATTCATTGTCGAACGAAGCCTATTCGTATACCTGGCGTTCAGGAAACTGGCAGCCTGCTCCACAAACGCATCCCAGTATTCCGCAGGGGGCAGGTTGTATTGAATCAACGCCCACCGAACTGTGTGTATTTATTCGCGCCCTATTCGAAGGAAAATTGGTTTCACCGGCTTCTCTCGAGAAAATGAAATCCATTGAAGATCATTATGGAAGCGGAATACTTCAATTTCCGTACGAAGGGAAAAAAGCCTATGGACATAACGGCGGCATCGATGGATTTCAGGGTATGCTGATTTATATGCCCGATGACAGTCTGGCTTTTGCATTGTGTGGTAATGCCTGGAATTATTCGATGAACAATGCAGCCATCGCCATACTTAATGCCTGGCATGGTCAGGATTTTTTGGAACCCGATTATAGTCAGCCTAAGCCGGTCGTCAGCAAAAGTGATACACCCGAAGGATCGTACACCAATGCCACAGTAGGTCTTAGTATTGTTATCCGAAAGGAAGGCGAACAATACACTGCACAGGCAAGCGGACAATCGGCTTTCCCTCTGACTAAGAAGAACGAAGAAGAATATGTATTTGAAGCCGCTGGCATCCGTATTCTTTTTCCGGGAGCGGCTAAAAAAGATTATTCCACCTTTCGTTTACTGCAAGGCGGAATGGATTTAGAATTCAGCAGAGAATAGTATCGGTACCGAGTGTAGGGCGGGCAAGAGATCGTATCTTTATTGTAGCTTCAATTTTTAATAATGAAACATCTGCTCATCGTATGCCTGCTCCTGGTATGTCATTTATTACAAGCCCAACCCAAGTTATTCTTCAACTTTGTTTCCCATAACGAAGAGAACGGACAGTGGAATAATACCCTGTTTTATACTGCCAACCGGGCTAAACTCATTGCATGGACCGATTCACTCAATAGCCGTAATGCCACCTGGAATATGCAAAGCGATTGGGTATATCTGACCAATGTACTCAGTAAGGAAACCGTACCACTGATGAGTAGTACAAATAATAAGAACATTTTACGCTGGATGCATGAAGACAAGAATGTAGAAATGGATCCGCATGCCCACGAATCGCAGTATTTATATCCTGATGTAGTGAAGTTGATGGATTCGGTAGGTCTTCCTGAAAGTAAATTAATAGGCGGAACGATTTACAACGATTCGAATGGAATAAATATCTGGACCAATCTGGTGAATGGACAATATGGATTGATATACCCGACCCGGTTCTGGAAACCGGATTATATGATGGGTGGCGGAACCCCGAATCATATCAATGACCTGAATTATTTTGGTTGCTGGAATCCGCAGTCACCGGCAACGTACCTGGCACATGATACCAGCAGCCGGCTTCGTCATCTGGGTACCGGTTGTACGATGAAATTATTCGACAGTCTGAATGTGGATACTTTTATTATCAATCTGAAACATATCCTGGAAATGGTGCACAACAGCAGCAATGGGTTCTATCTTCAAACC
>CAYWKR010000303.1:0-3281 GCA_964458785.1 uncultured Bifidobacterium sp.
GCACCCAGTGCATCCGATTGTGGAACATTTCAAACAACTAGTTTTCCATCTGTTGCTACGCTTTCCGGCATTATCACTGCAGTCTCCGTATTAAGTAATGCTAGTCCGCAGAACGATTTGCTTACACAACGAACTGCATTGGCTTCCCTGGCCACCACATTGTCGGCCACGCTACCCGCCGCACCGGGAACACTTACCCGCGACCACCTGGATGCCTGCATTGAAGCCATTAAAAACCGTTTGATTACATTATCCGGAATTCAGCCATTGATTACTACCATTCAATCGCGTTTAAGCAATAGCAAAGCAGGATTCCGCTACATGCTCGATATTGGGTTACCGATTATTATTCAAGCTGCATCCAATGAAGGAACTGTAAGACTTTTATATTACCCCGATCTTCAATCCAATGCCTTGAAAAGTTTTAAACGCATACAGTTTGAAAACCCCTTGCCTGCTGCGACTGTCACAGCTATTGATGCTTTAAACCCGGTAGGTACCGTGCTATTAGATGGTCATGGTACTGCCGATCCAAACGATGATACCTATAACGATACCGGAACTGGCTTGCTCTTCTCCGGATTAGCCATCGATCATCAGGATACACAAACAGCTGTAGTGCCTTCTGAAGAATTTCATGAACATATAAAAACCGAACCCTGATCTATGGCAGATAATAATATTCTGAACCGAACCCTTCTTGAAATTTCAAGAGCCCTTCAACCTTTATCATCGGTAGATAATGCTGCGAAGGCTACCAGTCTGATGAAAAGTCTGGGGTACGAATTACCATCGGCACAACCCTTCACCGCGATTCCGGCAGCACTGATTGGAAAAGTTGCCGCTATGAGCGACGATATCCGGGCCCTGGCTGATGCCCCCAATGATGAAGACCGGCTGAAAGCTGTTTTAAAACTGGCTTCACGGGTAGCTGAAGTGTGCAGTGAGATTGCTCAAATGGCACAAAAAATGCAAAGTGCCGGAGCCGCCATAGCTGCATTCTTCGCTAATGCTCCGGTGAATGAATTACCCCGTCGTTTACTCGATTATATTGTTTCGGTTTATCTCGAAAATTCGTACAGCGGTGCGTATTCGTTCATGCTGATTTTAGGTGTGGTCGACGAAATTGAAAAGCCTGCCCAGGCCGCCATATTCCAACCGGCCTTTACCCTTCGGAAAGTCTGGTGGGAACGACTGCCCCGCTATATTTCTGAACCCCTGGTGTTATCAGAAGAGATTTATCAATGGCAAAGTAATTTTAACAGCGAATTATTTCTCACCCGGCTTGAACGTATATTAAGAGGGTTTGCATTACCGGGAGGAATTTATAAACAAAATGCAGTCAGCCGAAACGGTCTTGGTAACAGCAATGCCAATACCAGTGAAATCCGTATTCCGGTATTTCAGGCGGGCAATTCACCGGAATTATTCAGCCAGTTTGGTGTTGTAATAGCCGGAGTAGAGGCTAATGGTCCGAAGAAAAAAGGCTTAGCCCTGATGCCTTATGCGGTAGGAGGGGCCAACCTTCCATTTAGTCTGAATGAAAAATACGACATTGTATTAACCCTGAAGGCAGGCATTGATAATGGATTAGGTATTGTATTACGCCCACCGTTTGATCTTGAATTTATTACTAATTTATTTACGGCACCAGGCACGGTAGGTGAATTTGAAATTCGTGTGGATTTAAAACCCAAGGCCGGTACCGAAACAGAATCGTTTCTGTTTGGTTCTGCCACTACTTCACACCTGTCAATCAAAGGCCTCTCGTTTAGTGTCTTCTTTTCAAAGAAAGGAAGCAATGCCGATTTTGGTGTTGAATTTGAAATAAAAAACGGAAAAGTGGTTTTAGGGGTTGAAGGCGCCGATGGCTTCATTGAAAAGATTCTCTCCGGAATTCACATGGAAATGGATTTCGGTTTAGGGATTGGATTCACCTCGAAAAATGGATTTTATTTTCATGGAAGCGGTGGACTGGAACTGGCTATTCCGCTTCATCTTTCACTGGGGCCATTAAATATCAATACCCTTTTATTGAAACTCAATCCGTCTGACGGAACCTTTCCTTTAGTGGCTGCTACCACGTTTAATATAGCCTTGGGCCCACTGAGTGCAGTGGTTGAAAATATAGGTGCCAAACTTACTTTAAGTTTTCCCGAGGGGGGAGGCAATCTAGGACCAGCCAATATGGAACTTGGATTTCAACCACCCAACGGTATCGGATTGTCGATCAATGCCGGCGCCGTGGTGGGTGGCGGGTATTTGTTTTTCGATTTTGAAAAAGAAGAATATGCCGGTGTGTTGGAACTGAGTATTGCAGGTTTCATTTCGGCAAAAGCTATTGGACTGATTACTACCAAAATGCCTGATGGAAGCAAAGGATTTTCGATGTTGATTATTATCACCGCCGAGTTTAATCCCCCTTTCGAGTTAGGTTACGGATTTACACTGAATGCGGTGGGTGGCTTACTGGGTTTGAACCGGACCATGATGCTGGATCCTTTGCGGGATGCAGTACGAACCGGAGCAGTAACCAGTATCATGTTTCCACAAAATGTGGTTGCAAATGCAGCACGCATTATCAGTGATCTGAAAACCATATTCCCACCCCAGGAAGGAAAATTTCTGATTGGCCCCATGGGTAAAATCGGTTGGGGTACCCCTACCCTGATTAGTCTTTCGCTGGGATTGATTATCGAAATCCCCGGTAATATTGCTATACTCGGCATACTGAAAATTGCGCTTCCCGACGAACGGGTACCGTTGGTTCAGATTCAGGTATTGTTTGTAGGCACACTCGATTTCGACAAGCAAATGCTGACTTTCGATGCCAGTTTGTACGACTCCTTCATTTTGTTTATGACGCTGGAAGGGGATATGGCCGTACGGCTGAAATGGGGCGATCAACCCGATTTCCTGATTACTATTGGAGGCTTCCATCCTTCGTATACGCCACCCCCATTGGCCTTACCTACGTTGAAACGGCTGGCTATTAATATTCTGAATACTTCAATTGCACGGATACGGGTTGAATGTTATCAGGCTGTGACTTCCAATACCGTTCAATTTGGGGCTAAGGCAGAAGTAAAACTTGATCTTGAAGTTTGTTCCATTGAAGGACATATAGGGTTTGATGCCTTATTCCAATTCAATCCGTTTTATTTCATCATTTCACTTTCAGCCAGCTTCACGTTGAGGGCATTAGGCATTGATGTAATGAGTGTGCGGGTAAAAATGTCGCTGGAAGGCCCCACACCATGGCGTGCAAAAGGTACCGGTAG
>CAYWKR010000304.1:0-3256 GCA_964458785.1 uncultured Bifidobacterium sp.
AAACCCTTTTTCCCCTTACCTGCCTTCATTCCAATCACTTTCGAATTAACCGTATTGTTTGCTGCAGTGGGAATGGTACTTACTTTTTGCTACCTGAATCAAATCATGCCCGGGGTGAAGAAACATATCTTCCATCCTCGTCAAACCGACGATTTGTTTGTGATGGCTATCGAAGTGAACGATCAGAATGCTGCCGAAACAGAAGCCTTTTTGAAGTCGACCGGTGCGGTGGAAACCAATATTCAGGTAGCGGAATCAGAGTGGTGGTTTGGACGTTTCGACCGGAAAGAAGACTATGAAATTCAACAACAATTAGCATAATTCAACATGAAGAACATATTTGTTTATCTCCTTTTTGTGATGGTTGCGGTACTAACCGCCTGTGGTGGGAAACAACACCGGAACCCGGGGAAAACCTACGCCCCTGATATGGTGTATTCCCGTGCAGTGGATTATTATAATGGCACTGAGAAAATAAGTGCACAGGGCGGAACCTATACTAAACTTCCGGCCCCGAATACCATTGCCCGCGAACAAGGGTTGCCCGACCATATTGGTGAAAACGACACCTTATTGGCTAATGCACATACCTGCAATATTCCTTTAACTGAAAAGGATTTGGAAGAAGGCCATCGCTTATACCTGATTTATTGTGGTATTTGTCATGGTGAAAAAGCCGATGGAAACGGTCCCCTGTATACCAGTGGAAAATTTGCAGCCATGCCGGCCAACCTGCGTAGTGGTGAAAAATACCTGGCCATGTCACAGGGACGGATTTATCATGCCATCGTGTACGGTAAAAATACCATGGGTTCCTATGCCAGTCAGCTCGATACCAAACAACGCTGGCAGGTAGTAGCCTACATTAAAAAAGTACAAAGTGAAAACGGAGGTGCTGCCTTCAATATGATCAGCACACCTGGAAATGATTCATTAAAGGCTGAAGCGCCTAAAGCGGAAGCATCTGCTCCGGCTAAAACAGACAAAAAATAATTTCAGAAAAAAAAAGAATACAGAAGATGTTGAATCAGGAATTTAAAATACCCGCCAAATTAAAATCCACCGGCATGACCCTTTTGGGTATTGGTGTACTCAGTTTTCTGGCCGGACTGGTTTTTCTACTCATGAAAGGAGACCAATTGGCACAGAACCGCTTTTGGGCTGTACTGATGCAGAACAGTATCTTTTTTCTCCTGATTTGCTTAGCCAGTGTATTCATTCTAAGTGCAACCAGTCTGGCGCAGGCTGCATGGATCGTTTCGTTCCGCCGAATTCCTGAGGCCATTGCCGGAAGTGTCTGGGTACTGGCCCTGATTGTAGGAGTAGTGCTGCTAACGCTGGTTTGGACAAATAATACCCATATCTACAGCTGGCTCGATCCGAACTTTAATCCGAAAATTGAATTGAATGCCCTGAAGAACTTTTTCCTGAGTAAACCCTTCTTTACGTTCTGGACCATTCTCACACTGGCCGCCTGGAGTTTCTTCGGAATGAAAATCCGTGAATTATCCCTGAAACAAGATCAGGAGCCTAAAGGGTCTACCCGCATTTACTGGAAGAACTTTAATGTGTCGGCCGGTTTCATCTTCACGTTTGCCTTAACGCTCGCGTCTACCATTCCCTGGTTATGGATTATGAGTATCGACTCACACTGGTTTTCAACCATGTTTAGCTGGTACACCTTTGCCAGTTCGTTTGTGAGTGGTATGAGTATGATAATGCTTTGGGTATTGTATAGCAAGCGCCACGGGTACCTTGAAATTGTAAGCACCGAGCATATTCACGATCTGGGTAAATTTATGTTTGCCTTCAGTATCTTCTGGACCTATCTCTGGTTCTCTCAGTTCATGTTAATCTGGTATGCGAATATCCCCGAAGAGACCGTGTATTTCCAAAGTCGTTTTCATGGCCCTTACCGGATTTTCTACTGGCTGAATCTGATTCTGAATTTTGTTTCCCCTATCCTGATATTGATGCCACGTCCGAATAAAAGAAATTATTTCGTCGTGAGTCTGGTAGCCATTCTGATTATTTTAGGTCACTGGATTGATTTCTATCAAATGGTGATGCCAACCACCGAAGGCAGCGACTGGAAACTGGGATGGTATGAAATTGGAATCGTATGTGGCTTCATCGGGTTGATAATTACCCTGGTTAGCAAAAAACTCAGCGAGGCACCCTTGGTTCCTCAAAATCATCCATTCCTGAAGGAAACGGTAATTCATATTAGTTAAAATTAAAAAACCGAAAGAAACGATATGTCCGGATTATTATTAGTTGCGCTTGTATCCCTGATCTTCGTGGTATTGTATCAGGTATCCCGTTCCAGTGAAATGGTGGCGCGCATACAGGGAGAAGAGGCGTTCGACCGTAAACGAAATAAAATACTGGCCTGGTCCATGCTGGTACTTTGGGCAGCCTTTATGGTGGGCATTTATGCCTGCCACCGCTATATGATGCCATTAATGGGACCACAGGCGGCTTCGGATCATGGTAAAACCTACGACTTCATGTTCATGGTTACACTGGCCGTTACCGGAATCGTATTCCTGATTACACAGTTTTTACTGTTCTGGTTTGCCTTTAAATATCAGCGAACCGGCGATAAAGTACCCTTCGATTTTTCGCACAGTACAAAATTGGAATTAGTGTGGACCACCGTACCGGCAGTAGCCATGGCTGTATTGGTAGCTATTGGTTTGAAAAGCTGGTTTAAAATGACGGATGCAGCCCCTAAAGGATCCATGCAAATTGAAATGGTTGGAAAACAATTCAACTGGATTTCACGGTACCCGGGTGCCGATGGCGTTCTTGGAAAAAGAAACTATACCCTGATCAACGACAAGGATAATATTTTAGGTCTCGATTGGAAAGACCAGCAGAATAAAGACGATATCATTATTCCTAATGGAGAAATCCATCTGGTGAAAGATAAACCGGTTGAATTAATTATTGGTTCAAGAGATGTGATTCATGATGTGGGACTTTCACACTTCCGTTTAAAAATGGATGCCGTACCCGGTAGAATTAATCAAGTTTTATTCAAAACACCGTTTCCGGGAACAAGCTGAGGTCAGTGTAGTGAAATATGTGGTATTAATCATTCTTATATGCCAATTGAGGTTAGAGTGCTTAATTATAATGATTTTGAAGCTTTTTTAAATTTTTATATATTAAGAATTATAAATCAGATTGATTTTGATGACTATAACAACTGAATATTTGAACGCATAGTAAATCATTTAAAGTAGCGTTA
>CAYWKR010000305.1:0-3233 GCA_964458785.1 uncultured Bifidobacterium sp.
AGTAGCCGAACACATTGAAATTCTGGGAGACAGTGATGCGGAAAAATATCCCCTACAGCCTAAAAAACATAGTCTGGAATTTCTGCGTGAGATTGCGCATTTACGTTTCCGGACGCAAACATTCGGATCGGTGTTTCGTTTACGGAATGCGTTAACTTATGCTATTCATACCTTCTTTCAGGAACGTGGATTTTTAAATATTCATTCTCCGATTATATCGGCCAGCGATGCCGAAGGAGCCGGTGAAATGTTTCGTGTTACCAGTCTGGATTTAAATCAAATACCTCGTCTCGAGAATGGGGAAATCGATTTTTCGCAAGACTTTTTCGGACGGAGTGCCAACTTAACGGTAAGTGGTCAGCTTGAAGCCGAACTGGCTGCCATGGCCTTTTCGAAAGTGTACACCTTTGGTCCAACCTTTCGTGCTGAGAATTCGAATACAGCGCGTCATCTGGCCGAATTCTGGATGATAGAACCGGAAGTAGCCTTTAATGAACTCAAAGAGAACGCCGATCTGGCCGAAGAGATGCTGAAATATGTAATTCAGTATGCGATGGAAAAGCATCCCGAAGATATCGACTTTCTGGATGCCCGACTGGCAGAAGAAGAAAAGCAAAAGCCACAACAGGAACGAGCCGAATTTGGCCTGAAAGAGAAACTGGCCTTTATGCTGGCAAGCGATTTCGAACGGGTAACCTATACCGAAGCCATCAATATTCTTTTGCAATCACCGGCATACAAGAAAAAGAAATTTCAGTATGATGTACAATGGGGTATTGATATGCAAAGTGAACATGAACGCTACCTCGTTGAAAAACATTTTAAAAAACCGGTTATCGTTACCGATTATCCCAAAGAGATCAAGGCCTTTTACATGCGTCAGAACGACGATGGTAAAACGGTAGCCGCTATGGATATTCTGGCTCCGGGTATTGGTGAAATTGTTGGTGGATCGCAACGGGAAGAACGACTCGAAAAGCTGGAACAACGCATGAAGGAAATGCACATTCCATCCGATGAAATGTACTGGTATCTCGACACGCGTCGTTTCGGAACCTGCAAACATGCCGGCTTCGGACTGGGATTTGAACGCCTGGTTTTATTTGTCACCGGTATGACGAATATCCGTGATGTGATTCCGTTTCCACGTACACCCCGGAACTGCGAGTTTTAAAAAGTACTTCTTCCCTTCCGGAATACCAGGGTTCACTTCAGGTAAGAGCAACCATTTGTGCTGGTGGTTTTATAGCCTACAACCTATTTAGTTCTTTTGATCATTTTCCAACCATTACATGGAGATGGTTGTCTTTGGTGTACTCAATTTTTATTCATGCGAATTATTTTATCCATGCTGCTTCTTTGCAGCCTGTCTGTCAACGCCCTGAATTATCGTTTTGTAAAAACACTGAATGAAGTAGCCTTACGAATTCTGCCTGCAGGCAATGGAAATTTCTATACGATCAGCACACAATTGGATTGTCCGGATGATCATGTGCTGATACGGTATTATTCAGCTCAGGGACAATTATTGAATGGCTTTCAATCGCCGGCCTATATTGGTGATATTACCAGTCTGGATGCGTTGGTACGTCCGAATGGAAATATTGTATTGTACATCCGGATGAATGATATCAATCACCATCTGTATGAGTTTACTTCAGCAGGTAGTCTGGTATGGAATAACAATCTTCAGTTTACGAATCCAGTCATCAAATTTGTAAAAATAAAAGAAGCCAATGGGGGTGGATTGTATTTGTTGGGCAATACGCTGCAAAGCAATTGGTCTGATAGTTCAAGGGCTATTTTAACACGACTGAATCCGGTGGGCAAGCATATCTGGACCAAATACTACCGGATGAATAATACGCTTCCGGCCTCTACCGAATTTAATGATATAGTGGTGGAGAATAACCGACTGGTACTCTGTGGCCGTTTTTATTATCCGGGTACCATGACCGGTTGGGCACCCTACCGGCCCCTGATTACGCTCACTGACACAGCCGGTAGTTTGCAGCAATCGTATTATTACATGGTGGATTCAACTATAATTGGATTCGATGATTATGAATTCGTACAGATGCGTAAAAGCAATGCCGGAAATTATTATTTCATGGCGTTTAATTTCGGAAACGAACATGCCTTTTTTAAAATCGATGCACAGTTCCAACTCAAATGGATCCGGGAGCATTTAAGCGGAAGAGCCAATACGATTTGTACAGGGGCAAACGACGATTTGTATTATGTACCGGAATCACCTCCTATGAATTTTGTGGCTCATTTTGACAGTGCGGGTAACGATTTGCCCGGACATATCACGAAGGATGCTCCGGGTACTGATATCGAATACGGACATATCATTCAAATCGAAGCCGACGACTGCGGATACCTGCTGACCAGTACCGAAAATATGCTGGCCCGTACCGATGCAAACATGAATTACTGTATAGATAGTACATACAATTACCCGGTTCCCTATTATCCTGTAACTACGTTTTACCGTGCCAATGCCTATCTTCAGCAAGGGGTGTTGACCAGTTTAAACGAATATCTCATGACAGCAGGCTATACCTCTGCTTCCGGTACCCTGACTGATATTTGTTCTTCTACCTTCAGCTGTGGGGGAGCTACAGGCTGGGAAGATGTGAACCTGCAAAAATTATCGGTATTCCCGAATCCGGCCGGAGAGGAGATCCACATTTCGGTTCCTGAACCCGGGTTTGCCGAACTGTACGATCCATTGGGCAGACTGGTACTGAAAAATGAGGGTTCTCCGGTACTTCAACTGCAATCGATTCCATCGGGGATATACCAGTTGAAATGGATAGGGAAAGAGCATCAGTATCATGTTCAGTTATTTCATGCGCGCTAAGTCCAGCAAGGGTTTCAAGGAATATTCCATGATCTGTTTTTCACACATTTTTAACTCAGCAGGGAAAAACGTGGAATATAAATTTGCGGTTCACGCTGAAAAACATGAAAGCCACTGTTTTACTGCTTCTTGCCTATTGTCTTCCGGGTATGTGCCTGGCACAGGAGATGGTATTCAGTACCCGCCCGGCAGCAAAAAAAGTGGGTATTCAGGATCGCTTTGAAGTTCGCTATACCATTCAGAATGCCCGGGTACAACGCTTCTCCTTACCTCCGCTACCGGATTTTGAAGTGGTGGGTGGCCCGATGCAAAGTCAAAGTACTTCTTATGTCAATGGCGAACGAAGTACGTCTATCGAACTCAC
>CAYWKR010000306.1:0-3227 GCA_964458785.1 uncultured Bifidobacterium sp.
ATGAATTCGAAAACAGAAGGGTGGCAACCGGCCATAAAAACCCGGGCCACGGATTCACAGGCCTTTACCGGATCGGAAAACAGGGCAAGTAATAACTGGTTTTTAGTAGGTGCGGGTATTAATCGAACTACAATCTTTGTAATGATACCCAATGTACCTTCACTTCCGATCATAAGATGAGTGAGATTATATCCGGTGGAATACTTCAGGGTATTGGCACCCGTCCAGATAACAGAACCATCGGCTAATACCACCTCAAGGTTCAGGATATAATCGCGGGTGGTTCCATATTTTAATGCTCTGGGTCCGCCACTCGCATGTGAAACATTTCCACCCATAAAACAAGAACCCTTACTGGCCGGATCAGGAGGATAGAATAACCCATATTTTGATACTTCTTGTTGTAGTTCTTCATTGATGACACCAGGTTCCAGAATAGCTTGGAAATTTTCAGTGTCAACTTTTAATATTCGATTCAGTTTTTCGGTACTTAGAATAATCCCCTGATGAACGGGTAGGGCTCCTCCACTTAAACCGGTACCAGCTCCCCGGGCAGTGACTGGAATTTGGTGTTCATTACAATATCGTAAAATGGAAGCGATTTGCTGCGGGTTCGTGGGAAGTAAAACCAATTCTGGAAAAAACTGCAGATCTTCTGTGTGATCGCGGCTATATTTCACAAGATCATCATTCAAACTCAACACCTGCCATGATTCCAGCAATTGCTGAAAAAAAACTAAATCACTGCCGTCGACTTTTTTGTATGTTTTTTGCATCAGGCACCAAAGATAGTCTTCCGATAAGAGGTACCCAAGAACAGATTAAAACCAGTCTTTTTTCTTAAAATAATAAAGCATGATCAGCGGAATAAAAAGCATGAGGGAAGTAGCCAGCCAAAATCCATTTTGATTATGGAGATAGGGAATCCGGTCGAAATTCATCCCAAATACCCCTCCAATTACCGTGGCTGGAGCAAGAAGTGCCGTAACGATAGCCAGAAATTTCATGACTTCGTTGGTTCGGATATTCACATGACTCAGGTAAAGGTCTCTGAGATTCGAAATCACATCCCTGTATGTTTCACATAAATCGTTCGCCTGAATGATATGATCGTAGATATCTCTGAAATACTTATGATTTTTTTCATCAATCCATTCCGATTCCGAACGAATAATACTGCCGGTCATTTCGCGAACCGGAGAAACAAAACGTTTGAAAAACATCAATTCTTTTCGGATATCATTAATCTGATTCATGGAATAGGCACCGGAAGCGCCTCTCGTAATTTCTTCTTCCAGTTTTTCAATTTGCTGGGCCAATCTATCGAGCACTACAAAATACTGATCGGTGATGGCATCGATTAATGAATAGAGTAAATAGTCGCACTTCTGGGAACGTAAACGGGATCGTGCTATCATCAGTTTTTCGCGAACTGGGTCAAATAAATCGCGATGGCCATCATCCTGAAAACTGATCAGAAAGTTTGGTCCAAGCACAAAACTGACCTGTTCGCTTTCGATTGAATTTGTTTCAGGGTTGTAATACAGCATATGCATCAGGCAAGTGATCAAGCCGTCTATTTCCTCCAGTTTAGGGCGTTGATTTTTATTTAATATATCTTCTATAATGAGTGGATGAATACCTACCTGATGTCCGAGAAATTCAATATTCTCAGCATTCAGAAAATCGACATTCAGCCAATAATAATCGGGGGACCTGAACAATGAAATTCCAATTTCAGATAACGGAATTTGTTTTCGGAGAGTACAATTATCGTGTTGATATGAATAGAGTGTGAATATCGATTCGTGATTCCCTGTGCGTATTGGGACTGAAGTGGGGTTATTCTGTAAAACCTTTTTTGTTCGGAGTTTCTCAAACGGTTTTATGAACTGTAAATAGTTTTTCCGGCTACTTGTATTCATTGGTATTCAGGCAAAAAAAAACGCCCCGACTGCAGGGCGTTTTCAATAAAATTCAAATGATTAATCCCATTTTTTAGTTTCATTTAAACCAGCTTCCTGAGCATTCAAAATATGGTGACTCATTTTGTCGGCACCATTTACATGAATGAAAGCCAGTACCTTGGCATTCGCTTTATTGGCGATTTTTGCAGCTGTTAAGTCGATACCTTTAAATTCAACGAGCTGATATTTTTTATTCATATCAGTCAGGGTTACTTTATCTCCCAGATTTGCTGTAATAGCCTGACGAACTACATGATTATGTAAATAACCGGCAGGGGCATTCACCTGAGAAATCATATCCACTTTATCTTCCAGCAAATAAATGGTGACACGGGTATCGGAACTGATTTTTTTATTATAACCACAATACACTGAAATATCCAGTTGGTTGTTTTTCTCTTTGGTAACCATAGCCAGTCCACAATCCGGAACTTTAGCTAATGCTATATTCGCAGCAGCTCCCCAGTCGCCGCGGGAAAATATATTTTCACCATTATAGGGTTCACGATCTACTGTTCCACCAGGGAAACCGTATGTATTAGGTAATAAACCGGTGATTTGTGTATAGAAGGGTTCAATGGTCAGGAAGTCACCATCGTGAATAGCTGCACCCAGAATTTTATTGTTTCCTGAAGTGAGGCCGTCCATGATAAGTCCGCCATCAGGACAATACTGGCACCATTCACCGGTAAATTCTTCCAGAACTACTTTTTTAGTAAAAGAGGCAGGAACGTCTCCGACAGGAAGTGGAATTACAACCGGGGTAGTAGTACCCGTAGTGGAAACATAGCCCAGATGATTAGTTCCGTCGGTAGTTGGATTGGCTTTTTTACAGGCCGAGAATCCGAGGGCCAACGCGGCAAAAAGACTGATGGAGAGCAGATTTTTCATTGAATTTTATTTTATGTGAACAAATATAATAGTTTGGAATGATTTATTGCGCTCATTAACATTTGTTAATGGCCAGCGTCTTATTCAAACGATTTATTGATTAATTCATTAATCTGTTCCAATCGTTCATTCATTTCTTTTTGGGGACTTACCGCTTTTTCCTGAGCCAGTTTTCGTTTCTGAAACCCGGAGATTTTCATCATTCTGGAAAGATTTTCTTCACCGAGTGAAAAGGCCCGGTCGAGCCACAAATTGACTATTTCTAACAATTCGGAACGCGTTACCCTGTTACAAATATTCAGAAACCGATCCTGGCGGTATTTTTCCAATTCGCCTCTGTGAATCAGGGTGGCCATTTGCAGAAGTCCG
>CAYWKR010000307.1:0-3220 GCA_964458785.1 uncultured Bifidobacterium sp.
TCCCGTTCCATGCCGGTCAGTCGTTGTAAACGCAGTTCCAGAATGGCTTTGGCCTGAATTTCACTCAGTCCGAACTGATCCATAAGTCCTTCTCTGGCCTCATCGGGGGTTTGAGAAGCCCGGATCAGTTTAATCACAGCATCCAAATGATCCAAGGCAATCAGATACCCTTGTAAAATATGGGCCCGTTCTTCGGCTTTTTTCAGTTCAAAGTTCGCGCGACGCACCACCACTTCATGCCTGAACTTCACAAATTCCGAAATCAAATCCTTCATGTTCAGTACCCGTGGCCGGCCATTCACCAGTGCCACGTTATTAATACCAAACGAAGTTTGCATATCGGTAAACTTGTACAATTGGTTCACAATCACATTGGCAATGGCATCCCGTTTCAAATCCACCACCAGACGCATACCGTCGCGGTCGCTTTCGTCGCGTACATCGCTGATGCCTTCAATCACCTTATCGTTCACCAACTGGGCAATTTTCTGATGCAGCATGGCCTTATTCACCTGATAAGGCAATTCGTAAATAATAATGCTTTCTTTGCCCGACTTAGCCGTTTCAATATTCAGTCGCCCGCGAACTACCACGCGTCCACGGCCGGTTTCAAATCCCTGACGAACGCCTTCCATACCATATATAATACCTCCGGTCGGAAAATCAGGGGCTTTAATATGCTGCATCAACTCGGCAATGGTAATATCGCGGTTGTCGATATAGGCATTAATGGCATCCACCGTTTCGCTCAGGTTATGAGGCATCATATTGGTAGCCATACCTACGGCAATACCCGAGGCGCCGTTTACAATCAATTGCGGTATGCGGGTGGGCAATACGGTAGGTTCCTGCAGCGTATCGTCGAAATTATTCTGAAAATCAACGGTGTCCTTGTCAATATCTTCAATCATGGCTTCGGCCATCCGTTGCATACGAACTTCGGTATAACGCATCGCAGCCGGACTATCGCCATCCACCGACCCGAAATTACCTTGTCCGTCGATCAGCATATAGCGCAAACTCCAGGGTTGGGCCATCCGCACCATGGTATCATATACACTGGTATCACCATGGGGGTGATATTTACCCAACACTTCACCTACAATACGGGCCGACTTTTTATAGGGTTTATTGAAGGTATTTCCCAATTCATTCATCCCGTACAACACACGGCGGTGCACGGGTTTCAGTCCATCACGAACATCCGGAAGTGCACGCCCCACGATCACCGACATCGAGTAATCGATATAGCACGACTTCATTTGTTCTTCAATATTAATTTGGATAATCCGCTCCTGACCGGGTTCTAATTTCTCGTTGTCCATTTCTTGAAATGAGCGCCAAATGTACCACAAAATCACCGCCCGTCAAGGGGCACTTTCAGTCCTTTTTCCCCATTTTTTTGGGCAGCTTTTCCGGCTTTCCGTTACAAGTCCTCTGCCGCTTGGGCGGCATTGCGGGCTTTCCACTGCAATCCGGGCTGCGGGTTTATTCCCCTGACCCCATTCGGTATTCCATTCCTGGTCAGATTCCTTCCGTTTGGTCGGTGAAAAGGGTCATTTGTTTTCGGTTCAAACCAAAAGCAGCTATCTTGTTCTTTATAAAGTAAACCCTATCCTTCCTCCCGCCTCGTAAAACGTCCCAATATGAAAACCCTTTTTTTATCTATTGCCTTACTGGCCTGTTTATTACTGGGGGCCTGTGTCGAAAAAGTTCACCAGCATACACCGGGTCCAAACGACATGTATTGTTCCTATCTCGGTAAAGGAGCCGGTGATGGCAGTTTTCCGGTTTGCGTATACTGTAAAAACAACAATTCAAAATGCGGCACCCTCAGCGAAATTGAGGTAGTTGAAACCGGACAGCGTTACGACCTTACACCGGTTGGTACCCATTGCGACACCTGTACTGGGATTTTATACGTCGAGAAGCAATAAGCAAGTAATCTGTTTTTCAATCTCCGTCGATAAAAATCCTTAGGTTTGTAGGGTTAACCTTAACCAGGAAAACCCTTGACCTATGAAATTTCAATCTGCCCGGCTCGTTGAGCATCGGGGCGAAGCGCGAATCGCTGTACAATTTACACATTCCCCGGAAGGAATCCGGTGGATTCGTACCTTTCGGAATGCACGTTGGAGTGCTACCATGGCGTGTTGGCATATTCCCGACACCAAAGAAAATCGCCAGATTTTACAAGTAGAACCCCTCTATGCCTTACAACCCGGACATTTCGAATCGATAGAGCGTTTTATTTCGTGGTTACGTTCAAAGCGGTACAGTGAAAACACCATTCGTACGTATAGTGAAGCCCTAAAGGTTTTTTTATTCTTTTACAACGATGTACCTGCCGAAGAAATCAGTGATGAGGATGTTATACGATTCAACAATCAGTATATTCTGGAACGAAAGTTATCGGCTTCGTTTCAGAATCAGATAGTGAATGCCATCAAATTGTTTTACCGCATTGTAGAGCGTAAGAAACTGGATCCGGAAATCATTCACCGTCCGCGTAAGGCAAAGCTTTTACCTAATGTATTAAGCAAAGAGGAAGTGAAACAAATACTGCTGGCCCATCGTAATATCAAGCATCGAACTATGCTGTCGCTGATTTACAGTTGTGGGTTACGGTGCGGAGAATTATTGAATCTGAGGCCGGAGCATATTGATGCCAACCGGAATTTATTATTGATAAAACAGGGCAAGGGGAAGAAGGACCGGGTAGTTCCTTTAAGTAATAAAACGCTGGAGATGTTGCGGAATTATTACGGCGACTACAAACCCAAGGTATTTTTATTTGAGGGACAAGTCGCGGGTCAAGCTTATGATGTTCGAAGTTTGCAGCAGGTATTGAAACAGGCCGTTCGCAAGGCAGGAATTTTGAAACCGGTTACACTCCATTGGCTCAGGCACAGTTATGCCACACATTTGCTCGAAGCGGGCACCGATTTACGATATATACAGGAAATTTTAGGACATAAGAGCAGTCGCACTACAGAAATATACACCCATGTGAGTGTCCACAACATACAGCATATCCGTTCACCCTTTGACAGTTTATAGTATTCCGATTTGCAAAAAATATGTACTTTTATTCAGTAACACCTTTTAGCGCCTATCCCCCACCCGAATAATCTTTCGGTAGGTTTTTTACAGGCATATAAAGGAGTTAACGGCAATAAACGGACGACGATTTCTCAAGATAATTCTGGTTCAGTCATGA